>JBEIFN010000309.1:0-3645 GCA_040382435.1 Alphaproteobacteria bacterium | reverse complement strand
ACCCACGCGTCCGGCTCCTCGTAGTGCGTCAGCGCCCCCAACAGAAAGCGGCGGTCGGGCGCGTAATACTCGCGGGCGTTGAACGCTGACAGGTCCCCGACGAAGGGTAGGCCGTTCCCGCTAAGGAACGCGGACGCGAAGTCGTAGTGGATCGGGTAGCGTGCGCTGTTCGAGAACCACAGGCGGCCGCCGTCCAACCGGTCGACGAGCGTCTTGACCGAGCGCGCGCCGGGGATCGACGCGTCGAGCGGCGCGGAAGCGAGCTGCGCGAAGTCGTCGGGGCAGCCTAGGGTCTCGCCGAAGTCCGGGTAGGACGCCTCCGGCAGCACGCACACGTACTCCGGCGGCGAGGTCCCCGTATCCGCCGTGTCGACCGCATCGGTCTCGCCGGGCCCACCGCTACAGGCCCACCACAACAGCGCGATCACCAGGGCACCGCCACGCCGTTCCACGTGCGGACCGAGTCGCCGCTGGGCAGGCCGATCACGACCTCGCGCACATGGTTCCGGTCGTAAGGTTGTGGCTGGTAGATGGCGTCGGAGCGCCACCCCCCCACGCCGCTCCCCCACATCGTTCCGTGGCCGTACTGGCCCGAGATCTGCGGGACCATGCTCGTCACGACGCCGTTGGGCTCGATCCGGTACAACGCCGACGTGGTGTAGTCGGCGACGTAGAGGTTGCCGCACGCGTCGAGTTCGATGCCGTCGTGCCAGCCGCCGAGGCCCGTCACGAACTCCGAGGGGCGATCGGTCGGGTTCAAGTCCGCGTCGAGCGGCACCTGCCACACGACGCCCCCGCCGATGGTCCCGATGTAGAGAACCGTGCTGTCGAGGTTGAAGGCCAAACTGTGCGCCGTCTGTCCCCAGCTGATCGGGACGATGATCTCGGTCTCGCCCGTCACGATGTCGGTGCGTCGCACGCCCTGGTCGGCCGTCCAGACCTTGCCATCGGGCCCGACCGTCAAGCCGTAGACGTAGCCGATGTCGCCGCTGACCGGCACGTAGCCGCCCGACGCGTCGACCTTGAGGATCCGGCGACCATCGGCGTCGGCCAGCAGAATGGAGCCGTCTGGGTGCCGGTCCATCTGCTGGATGGTGCTGGAATACGGGAACCACAGCTCGAAGCCGTTGCCGTAGTAGCTCTTGGTGACGCCGGACCCGTTCCAACCGACCAACGCGCCGAGGTCGTCGAACGCGATGCCGTGGTAGGCCCGCGCGTCACCCAGCGACTGCTCGAACGGCGCGCTTCGGGGCAGGTGCGCGCAGTCATAGCCGAGCGTGACGCTCGCTTCGCTGGTCGAGGGTGGGTGGTACGGGTCGGCGACCGAGAGGACGACCCGGAACGTCCGGTTGTATTCGGCGCGCGAATCGTCGATCGCAAGCCGGTTCTTGAGGTCGGGACTTTCGACACCGTCTTCGTACCAGGTGAGCGACATCTCGAGCGGATCGCCGTCGGGGTCGACCGGCTCTTCGAGGACGAGCTCGAGCCGCTCATCGGCGTAGGTCGTGCTGAACCCGATCGGGGGAGCCACCGGCGCCTGGTTGCCGACGACGACGCTCGCTTCGAACGGCTCGCCGTCGTGCACGCCGTCTGACGCCACGACCGACACCGTCCAACGCTCGGCCGCCCCGGTCTGACCCGCAGGCACCTCGGCGGCGTCGACCCCTGCGGAGGCGCCGTCGACCGACCAGAGGTACCGGTAGGTGACGGCGTCGCCATCCGGGTCGACCGCCTCGGTGGTGATCTCGGCGCGCAACGCCACGCCGACGGCCGGGACCGCAGGCGTGATCGTCACGGCCCCACCCGACGGGGAGGCTTCCCCGACCCCTGGCGGCGTGTCGGTGTCGACGGGCGGTGCCGGAGGCTCCTGACACGCCATCAACGCAACGAAGAACACCAGCCGCTGGACGTACATCGGGCCTCTCTCAAGGGATGAGTCTACCTCACCGGAGAGGCGAACGTCCACGGAGAACCACGCGCCGACCTACGTGCTGAGCGCGTGGTCCGCGACACGGTTTCCAACGCTGAGCGGTCGCCCAGCGAACGCGCCCCACCCCGCGAGCAGGACGCGCTCCTCGGGCCGCAGCGCTGCGCGAGCGTCGAGCAGCGTTGCCCACAGCGGTAGCGGCCCCGCGCGCCCCAGCGGATCGTCCCCGCCGCCGATCAAGGTCAAACCGAAGCCGTACCCCAGGGCGAGCGCCACGGCTTCACCGTTCGGCCGGTCGAGCAGCGGGCGCCACCGACGAGGAGCGATGCGCCACCGACGCGGCACGCCACCCGGCAGCGTGGAGGTGCCGCCGTCGGACTTCGTCCACAGGTCCCCTAGGACTTCGGGGTGGTGAAGCACGAGGAACGGGGCCGGCAGGCCGCAGCGCACCATGTGGCCCAGACGAATCCAAGACGCGACGTCGGAGGTGGTGGACATGTCCGCTCCATGCGTGACGCTAGCCGCCCCCGGATCACAAAAAACGGGGTCCCGTCCCCCGAGGCGGCGCGCTTGATCGCCAGCCCCTGCTGCGCTACGCCGCACGTTCCCCCGGAGCCGACCGTGGCCCGACTTCCGTTGTGTTCGCAGACGCCGACGCCGCGCGCGGCCGCAAGGGTGCCCCCCTTCGCGGGCGCGGTCGCGACCGTGCTCACGTTGACGGCGTGCGACCTCAACAAGCCCGATGCCGATCCGAGCGGCCCAACGGTCACGACACCCGACACCGACGCCGGACCCGACGCGCCCACCGAGGTCACCCCACCGGCGACGCCCGACACCCCAGGCGACGCAGCCGAGACCGACACCGCCCCACCGCAGTCCACCTCCTGCGACGGATGCGACGACGGCGACGCGTGCAATGGCGCCGAGACGTGCGACGAACAGGGCAACTGTTTGAGTGCAAGCCCGATCCTTTGCGACATCGACGCCACCTGCGTCACCCAACAAGGGGCGGCGACCTGCGTCCCCTGGTGTGGGCTGCCGACCGGCCCGAACGTCGCCGTCGTAGCGGGCGCCGACGCGCTCACGTTCGTGGCATCACGCACCGTCGAGACCGCGTTGCTCGACGTCGGCGCCTCCACGGCGACGGCGATCTGGTCGCCCACAGCCACGGTGACGCCTCCCGCAGCCGAGGGCACCTGGCGCGTCTTGGCGCGCGCCGTCGACAGCACCTGCGCCGACGATGGCGTGTTCGACCTACTCTACACCTGGTCGGCGCGGTTCGCCGGCCCCGCTGGCAGTCCTACCGGGCGCGCATGGGCGTACGACGATGCAGCCTTTGTCGGCTGGGCGACCGCCGTCGTCGACCAGACCCTCGGCGCCGACGTCGCGTCGGTGTGGCTCGATCCCAGCCGCGCGCTCGGGGCCGCCGGGACGTCGACCACCGACATCACGGCGCTCGGCGAGGGCGGCACGCTCACGCTGACGTTCGCTTCCGCGATCTCCGACGGGCCGGGCGACGACTTCGCTGTGTTCGAGAACGGCTTCGCCGACGACTTCTTGGAGCTCGCCGAAGTCGAGGTCAGCAGCGACGGCGTGACGTTCGCGCGCTTCGACACGGCGACCCACGTTCCGGATGCGATCGGCGCTTACGGGACGCTCGACCCGCGTGCCTTACATGGCTTCGCCGGTACGGTTCGGGTGGGCTTTGGCGTGGGGTT
>JBEIFN010000308.1:0-3690 GCA_040382435.1 Alphaproteobacteria bacterium | reverse complement strand
GGACGCACTTCGTGCACCAGCGCGCTGTGGCCCGCCGACATCGGGGCTTGGAGGCGCGCGATGGGGGACTGCGTGACGTCGACGCCCGAGAAATGGGTCGGCGGCGTGGCTACGTTGATCGCTCCGGGCGCGGCGGGGACGGCACCCGCACCGGGGTTGGCGACCGCTGTTCGGTCATCGAGCGCCACCTCGGACGTCCCGCCCGTCATGCCGGCGAGGGTGACGTACCGGAACGAAGCCAGATCGAACAGGCGGCTCTGGTGCTCCGCCCACACCGCTCCGGAGGACAACGCGTCGGGCCGCTGCAGATCGAAGCCCGCGAAGGCGCGCGCCACCAGCTGGCGGAGGTTCTCGTTGCGCACGTTGACGCGGCGGTTGGTCTGCGCCTCACCCAGCAGGCCGACGTTGAGCACCCGGCCGTTGGCGTGGACCTGAAGCACGACTTGGGCCCGCGCGAGGCTCCGCGCCGTCTCGTCGACCACGGCAGCGTAGGCGTCGTCGACGGCCCGCCATGGCGCCGCGATGACCGATGCGGCCTCCATGGCGCACACGACCTCCTTGACCTTGGGACCGAGGGATGCGACGACCTCGCAGTGCGTGACGAGGCGGACGTCGACCGCCACCACCTGAAGTTCGCGGGTGAACTCCGAAAGCAGGACGACGGGCCACGGTAGGCCGATCTGGGTCTGAAGCAGCCAGCGCGTGTCGCGCCAGCGCGCGAACGGGTCGTCCACGACCTCGACCACCGTCACGTCGGCAGAGGCCGCATAAGCTTGTTTGACATCGGCCAAGCCCGCGACCGTCGCGAGCGCGGTGACGACGCGCGCGCTTGCCAGCTTGCCCATTCCGACCTCCTCCGTGACAGGTAGACGCTCACCGGGCCGTCGCCAAGGGTGTCTTCGTCGTGTTCCGCCACCGCTTTCGCCGTTTGACGTCCACGCCGGGTCGTGTTCTCCGCGGCATTCCGGAGGTCTCTATGCGTACGCTCGCTCTGCCCCTGCTCCTCGCCGCTTGTGATGCAACTTCACCCGAGGCGCTGCCGGTCGGCGCATCTCCCGTCCCCGGCGCCGGCGGCCTCGTCCTGACCGCCAACGGCACCCTCGACGGCAACAGCACCCTGCAGTTCCAGGTCACCGGAGCCGCCCCGAACCAAGCGGTCGTCCTGATCCGCGGGGCCACCGAGCAGGCATCGGCGGCGTGTCCTTCGCAGCTCGGCGGTCTGTGCGTCGACATCCTCAACCCCGTCGTCCTGCGCACCGCCACGGCGAACGCGTCGGGAACGGCCACGTTCAGCATCAACGTGCCCGCCATCCTCGCCGACGGCGCCACGCACAACTTCCAAGCCGCGCAGGGTGGCGCGACCCCCGCCACCTCGAACGTCGTGCACCGCTACAACCCGTGGTCCACCGCCGCTGCCCCCACCGGGCTGGGCTCCTACAACGTGACGCTCGTCGAGGTCGCCAACGTCGCCGCCGGCAGCGGGTTCCAGGGCGTCCACCAAGAGACGTTCAACGCTGTGCAGGCCCCGGGCGTCGACGCCTGCACGATCCTCGGCAGCGAGATCGGCACAGGGCTCACCACCTCGCCGCCTTGCCCGGCTTGCTTGTTCGCCTACGACGTCACCATCAGCAACTTCGCGGACGTGTCCGACTTCGGCGACTGCGATAAGGTGCTCGGCCTTGACCCCGCGACGATCCAGCCGTTCGGCTACGGCATCGGCTTTGCGCGCAACTACACCCCGGTCGGCTACCCGAGCGGGAACTACGCGATGACCTACAGCACGACCAGCGCGGCCTGGCTGCCCATCACCACCGCGCAATTCAGCAACGGCACCTTCGCGTGGGGCGGCATCATCCCCACGACCTACAGCTACTGACGATCCCGCATCGCAGGGGGGCATCGGGTGCGGTACAATGCGGCCGACCAGCCCGGGAGCCCCCATGCACCGCACTGCCCTCCTCGCCCTGCCGCTCCTCGCCGCGTGCGCCGACGCGGTCGGAACCGCCGACGCGCCGGCCGCGTGGCTCGATGCCCCAGCGCCTCCTCCGGGTGCGCAAGGGCTGACCTTGTCGGTCAATGGGATCCTGCAGCCAGGTACGACGGTCGCCTTCACCGCGAGCGGTGCGGCGCCGAACACCCCGGTGGTGTTCGTCCGCGGGAGCGCCGTGCAAACGGGTGCCGCGTGCCTGCCGGCGCTGTCCGGCCTGTGCCTCGATGTGCGCCAACCCCAGTTGCTGCGCCAGGTCACCGCCAACGCCGCAGGCGTCGCGACGTTCTCGGTCCAGGTCCCCAGCAACCCTGACGACACGACTTTGGCCTTCCAAGCCGCACAAACGGGCGCTGGTGCAGCCACGTCGAACGTCGTCGTCCGGTTCAACCCCCGCTCAGACGCCTTGAACCCGACCGGAAACGGCTCGACCGAGCTGACCCGCGTGGAACAGGCCGTCGTCACGCCGGGAGGAGGCTACCAAGGCGTTCGCACCGACGCTTGGAGCTCCGCGACGCCGGGACTCGACGCGTGCGTCTACACGTCGCCGGTCACCGGCACCACCCGCGGAAGCCTGCCTGCGTGCGCTGGCTGTGAGTTCGCCTTCCAAGTCACGAACGGCCCATTTGTCGAGGTTGATAGCACGGGGGACTGCCTACGGATCCTTGGGCTCGACGTCCCGAGCTTTGGCACGCTGAGCACGAGCATCGCCTACGAGGCGACCTACAACTTGCCCCCCTACGGCGTGACGCGCGTCGCGCTGTCGTACAGCACCTCGGCGGCCGCTTGGCAGCCGGTGGCGTTGGCGCAATGGGACGCCGCGACCTCGACCTTCTCGTGGGAAGCGCCGGGCGTCGCGCCGTACAGCTACTGAGCGCTCGTCCCCGGCACAGCGCGCGCCACCACTGGACTCACCACGCCGAAGCCACCATCTTCGAGACGCGCGCGGACGTAGAGCAGCTCCCCGGGCTGGAGCGACACGGCTTCGAAGACCTCTCGGACCACGCCCGACGTCGGAAACCGCTGTTCGAGCGCCCCCATCCGGTCGGGCTGCGCGCTGACGCGGATCAGCTCGATCCGCTCGACCCGGCGCGCCGCCACGACACGTGCTTCGACCGTCAGGTCTCCGGCCGCCACCTCTGCGCCCGCTTCCGCATCGCCGACACGCATACGGAGCAAGAACCTGGCACCGTTGGTCGCCACGGTTCGCCTGTCGCGGATCGCCGCAGCGAGCCCCACCCGGTCCCGCGCCTCGGTCCACACCCCGGTCAGCCCCCCCGACCCACCGGCGAGATGCGCCAGCCCCGGGTGGCCATCGTGCCCATCACCGCTCCCTAGAAATCCTCGTATGCCATGACGAACCAGCAGGTCACGCGCGGTCGCACCCGGCGTCCAACCGTAGATGCGTCCCCAGGCGTCCTCGGACTCGCTGGACCCGTGCACACTCACGATCTCGATCGCGGGCTCGAGCGCGAGCGGGCCGAGGAAGCGCGGGTCAAGCGGTACCGGTCCCCCCGCTGGATGGTGAGGAACCACCAAGACATCGGCCTCGGCAAGACGCGCCCAGAGCTCGGCTGGTCCCGCACACCGGTGAGATTGTTGGTGCCGGCCATGCCAGCACAACTGGAAGATTTGATGATGAGCAGCTTTTCTATTTGCAATCTCGAGGTATACCAGCAGATATCGCACGACGTTTAGTAATT
>JBEIFN010000307.1:0-3692 GCA_040382435.1 Alphaproteobacteria bacterium | reverse complement strand
TCTCCATCATCGGCGCCAAGCTGACCCGTTCCACCCTTCCCTCGCCGCGCGCCGCGTATCGCGCGCCCCGTTACCTGTCGCCGCGTGGGGTTCCGCCATGACCGACCCGACGACGCCGCGCTGGACCGCCTGGGCAGGAGAGGCCTCGTTCGACGAGGTGCTGTTCGTCGAGATGGCCCTGCACGACGGACGCCGGCTCTGGCTCCGACACACGCTTCGAGCCGACCGCGACGTCGACGCCGCCGGTCGCCGCGTGTGGGCCGTGTTGAGCGACGCGACATCGGGCGCGGTCGTCCACCTCCGACGCGCCCCCCTCGGAGAGCCCGACGACGGGGGTTCGTGGCGCGCACCCGACGCCTTCCTGAGCGCGCACGCCGCGCACGGACGCTGCGGCGACCTCGCGTGGGACCTCACCTTCGCCAACGCCAGACCGGGTCACGCGCACGTGCCGCGCTGGATGACGACGCTCGGTCTCGGCCGAACCTACGCCAGCCACGCCCTTCGCGTCGACGTCCGTGGCACGCTCGACACGGGACGAGGGCCCCAACCCGTCACCGGCCGAGGCGTCATCGGGCACATCCACGGGCGTCGCAACCGCACGGCCGCTTGGACCTGGGCGTGGGCCAGCGAGTTCGTCGAGTCCGAGGCGACCTTCGAGGGGCTGACCGCACGCATCGGGAGCCCGCGCGCGCCGGCGTTGACGAGCCTCGTGCTCGATCTGGACGGCGAGCGGCACGCGTTCTCCGACACGGCGTCGCTTGTGACGACGTGGTCGACGTTTGGGCACGACGGCTGGCGCGCCCAAGCCAGCCGACGCGGCGTGCGCCTCACCGTCGAGGCTCGTCCGGGCGGTCCTGGCAGCACCCTGCGCTACGACGATCCGCCCAACGCGCCGATCCTGTGCACGAACGCCGCAGGTGCGTGGCTGCGTCTGCAGTTGCACCGTCCAGGCAAGCCCACGCACACGCTCAGCACCCACGCCGCGACGCTCGAGTTCGCACGACGGGCGGACGCCGAGGCGCGCGCCAGCGGCGAATCCGGAGACTGACCCTCACCGTTCGGTGAGCACTTCGAGCAGCTGGTCGCCGTTCTCGGCACGGTAACGACTGGCTCGCACGACGAACCCCTCGCGGCTGCGCCAAGCGAACACGAGCACAGGCCCCACCTCGCGCGACGGCGCGCCGTGGACGCGGTCGAGGTGTTCCTTGATCGGCCGCCACGCCGCGTCGAGGTCCATCCGATCGCGAGAGATCAGCCGCGCTCGGGTCCCCGCGACGACGCTCGCCGAAGGCCGGATGTGCAGCTCCAGCCGACGTTGGTTGCCTGCAGGATCGTCAACGGAGAAGGCGTAGACCTCGTGGCCGTCCGCCGCACGCGCCGACTCCCCGAGCTGCGCCCGCGCGACCGCCATCGAGGCCCCCGGCGCGATCCCGAGGGGACAGCCTTCGCCCTCCCCAAACCAGGTCGCGAACGTCGCCGCGCCCACCTCTCCACGATCCGCCCCGAGCCGCATCCGAGCCTCCTTCCCCGAGCGTACCACGCGCGGCGGGACCGTCCGGGCGCGATGGGTTAAGGGACGCCTCCTTGGAGTTCCCGTGAGCACGCTGCTCGACCACCTGCGCCAAGCCGTCCTCGTCGCCGACGGTGCGCTCGGCTCGCAGATCCACCTCCTCGCCGAGCCCGGCTTCGCGCTCCCCGACGAGGTCACGCTCCGACAGCCCGACGTCGTGCTGCAGGTGCATACGGCATACCTTCGCGCGGGCGCGCGCCTCATCGAGACGAACACGTGGGGCGCGAACCGGATCAAGCTCGAGCGGCTCGGCCTCGCGAAGGAACACGGCCGGCTCAACCAGCGCGCCGTCAAGGTGGCGCGCGAGGCCCGCGAAGTCGTCGGCGTCGACGCCTACATCGCCGGCGCGATGGGCCCCTCGGGGCTTCGGATCGACCGTTCGAGCGCACAGGCCGCGAAGTTGACGGCCGCCTTCCAGGAGCAGGCCGCCACCCTCGACGACCGGGGCGTCGACGCCATCATCCTCGAGACCTTCGCGTCTCCGTGGGAGCTGCAGATCGCGGCCGCCGCCGTGCGCAAGGCCACGGGGCTGCCGATTTTGGCGCAGCTTACGCTCCCCGCGTCGGATGACTGGTCCGACCCCGATGCCATCCCCGACGGCGAGTCCGAGCGCTTCGCCGGCCTCCTCGACGTCGACGCCGACGTCTTCGGCCTCAACTGCACCCTCGGTCCCGGCCAGATCCTCCCCGTCCTGCGGCGCCTCGCCGCGGCCGCCCCAGGTCGGTTCCTGAGCGTACAGCCCAATTCCGGACTCCCGCAACGCGCCGACGGACGCTTCGTCTACCCCGAGACGAGCGCGGCGTACTACGCCCAGTTCGCCCGCGACGCCGTCGAGGCGGGCGCGCACGTGATCGGCGGCTGCTGCGGCACCACGCCCGACCAAATCGCCGCGATCGCCGGCGCCGTTGCCGCGCTCCGACCCACCGGAACCACCGAGCCCGCGCCGCAGGCCGCCATCGACGTCCGCAGCCCGACCGACACGACCGGTGCATCCACCACGGCGCGGTCAGGGCTCGCAGAGCGGCTCGCCCGCGGCGAGTTCGTCGTCTCCATGCAGGTCGACCCGCCCAAGGGCACCGAATGGGGCATGATCCTCGAGGCCGTGCGCGCGTTCCGCGACTCGGGCCATGTGCATGTCGTCGACGTCAACAGCAACCCGATGGCACGCCTGCACATGGACGCCCTGTGGCTGTCCGCGGCGATCGAGCGCGAGGGCATGGAGACCATCGCGCACTACACACCGCGCGACGCCAGCCTGATGGGGATCCAAGGCAACCTGCTCGGCGCTTGGAACGCAGGCGTCCGCAACGTGCTGGTCATCACCGGCGACCCCAGCATGGTCAACGGCGAGCCCGGTGGTCACGACGTCTACCAGACCGACGGCGTGGGGATGCTCGGCCACCTCCAGACGCTCAACCGCGGCGTCGACACCTTCGGCCACACGATCGGGTCGCCGCCCAACTTCTTCCTCGGCTGCGCCGTCAACCCGAACCACGAGGACCTCGCCTACGAGGTCGAGCGGTTCAAGCGCAAGGTCGCTCAGGGCGCGCAGTTCGCGATGACGCAGGTGTTCTTCGACTGGGCGTGCTGGGACCGCTTCCTCGAAGCGCTGGGCGAACCCTGCCCCATCCCCGTCCTCGCGGCGATCTGGCCCCTCACCAGCCACGCGCTCGCTTTGCGTCTCGACAACGAGGTGCCCGGCATCGTCGTGCCCCCGCACGTGCTGCAGCGACTCGCCGACGCCGGTCCGCACGCCCGCCGGGAAGGGTTCGCGCTCGCCCGTGAGCTGCTCGCGGAGGCGCGCCGGCGAGTCCAAGGCGTCTACATCATCGCGCCGTTCAAACGCCCGATGGCGGCGTTGGAGCTGTTCGAGGAGCCGAAGTCGGACGGATGACCCGCGCGAGATCGCCCGCGTGGAGCCGAAGCAACGCCTCGATCCGGTCCACCGCGCTCGCGGCGGCCTCCGGCGTGCCCGGTCCACGCCCGCCGACGAGCGCAAGCGCGCGGTAACCGGCGAGCAATGCCGGACGCGCATCGGTCGGCTCCGGATGATCGAGTGCGTCGATCTGCAGCCCCGACCACCGCAACCGCTCCACCAAGGCTGGCCCCGTCGCGCGCTGAG
>JBEIFN010000306.1:0-3708 GCA_040382435.1 Alphaproteobacteria bacterium | reverse complement strand
GTCGTTGGCCCCCGAGCCGTCGCCGATCCTCTGGAGCCGAACCGCGTTCGCCGCCGCGACGGCCGCATCCTCGGCGTCACCGTAGTTTCCGCCGTCACGCAGCGCAGCGAGGGCCGCCACGGCTGCCGCGTCTGCGGCATTCTGAGCTTGGATGCGGGCGACGCGCAGGCGGCCGAGATCGACGGCGAACGCCATGAGCCCCAGGAGCACCGGGAGCATCAGGGCGAACATCACCATGTAGTTGCCGCGGGCAGCGCGCATCAGCCAACACCTCATCCTGAGGATACCATCCGCGGGCAGAGGTGCCGACACCGCACCAGCGCCCCACCCGTGCAGGAGCGAACCCGCTTGGTACGACGTCGACCTTGGACGTTTGGTTGCGCCCATTGGCCCGCCATCTTGGGCGTCGTCGCCGGCACGGCCAACGCGCACCCGTTCGGCGACCGGTACGCGGCACAGCGGATCGACGTCGCGCTGCAGGCCGACGGCCTCGACGTCGTGTGGCGCGCCGATGCGCCGCGGGCGCTGCTCCCGCAGAACGCGCAAGGGCTCGATACCCAACGGATGCACGCCGAACTGTCCGCGGGGCTGATCGCCACCCTCGACGGCGAGACGCTCACGCCGACCGACATCGCGGTGACCGAGCTGCCCGAGCTGACGACCGAGCACGGCGTCGGCGTCGAGGTGGCCCTGCACTACACCGCCGATTTCACCGGAGACCACGAGCTCGTCGTGAGCAACGGCAACCTGCAAGGCACCCCTTCCTACCACTTGATCGACGCCCGACTCCCCGCCGGAACGCACGTCCACAGCTCCTCACTCTGGGCCGAGCCCCAGGGCCTGAGACGGATCGATCTCGCCAACCGTTGGTCTCGCGCCGAGTCACGGCGCCGCTTCTCGTTGGCTTGGACGTGGCCGACGTCGCTATCGGGCCGCCTGTGGGACGCGTTGGGCGCACCGCAGCGGCCCCTCTCCGCCCTTCAACCCCAACCCTGGTGGACCTCGTGGTGGACGGGACAAGAGACGCCCCCCACCTTCGCCATCGCCTGGCTCGGGCACGTCGCGGTCGGTGCGCTCTGCGGTGTGTCACGCGCCGGACGCCGCACCGCGCCCCTCGCAGCCGCGGCGGCCGTCGGTGCCATCCTCTGGGGTCGCCTCGGAGTCGGCGGCACGTTGTTCGGCTTGGCGTTGGCTGCGGGCGTCGACCCTCGACTGACGATCGCGGTTGCCTGCGCGTCGTGGGACCGCCCGTGGAGCCCAGTCCTCGCGGCGGCCGCCTGCCTCGGCGTCGTGCTCGGTCGCGGACCCGTCCCCGCGTCACGCCAGCGCGTTGTTGCGGCGCTCCTCGTCACCGCAGCGCTCGCGACCCATGGCGTCGGCGCCTTACCCCCGTCGTCTGCTGCGACGCCGACGCCATCGTCGGAGACCCGTCCATGACCCCGACGCAGCTTGGACGCGCCGTCGCGGTGACTGTGGCCTTGTCCGGCCTCGGCTACGCCCTGTTCGCCGCGTCGAAGGGCTGGGACGCGACGGTCGCGGGCCTCGGCGGCTACGATGCGGCGACGCTGCTGCCGGTCCTCGCGCTGACGTTTGTCAACTACGGCTTGCGCGGCCTCAAATGGGTCGGCTTTCTGCAACGCCTCGAGGTGCGCCTGAGCGCGCGCGCCCACGCCGCCGTGTTCGTCGCAGGCCTCGGGCTCGTCATCACCCCGGGCAAGGCCGGCGAGCTGTTCAAGCCGTGGTGGGTCGCGGAGCGCACGGGGGCCCCCCTCTCGCGGGTCGTCCCCGCTTTGGTCGCAGAGCGTGTCACCGACGGGCTCGCGGTCGCCCTGCTCGCGGCGATCGGCGTTGCCCGATTCGCCCCGGAACACCGTGCCTCCGTCGGTTGGCTGCTCGTCCTGCTCGCCGCTGGCTGGCTCGCATTGGCGTCCAAGCGCTGGGGAGCCGCCGTGTTGCGAACGGTCGGCGCGACCCCGTGGCTGCGCTGGGCGCACGGCCCCCTCAGTGAAGCCTGGACGGCGTTGCGAACCGTCCTGACGTCCCCCGGGTCGCTCGCCCTCAGCGTTGCACTGAGCCTCGTCGCGTGGGGCGCGGAATGCGTCGGCTTTCTGTGGGTGCTTCACGGCGTCGGCGCAGCGGCCTCGCTCGATGGGGCCACCTTCCTCTACGCCTTCGCGACGCTGTTCGGCGCACCGGCACCCGGCGGACTCGGCCTCGCCGACGCCACCCTGGTCGAGGGCGCGACGGCATGGCTCGGCGTGCCCGCCCCCCAAGCCGTCGCCGCCGCGCTGATCATCCGCCTCACCACGCTGTGGATCGGGGTCGCGATCGGCGCCATCGCCCTGATGTTCCTCGAACGCCTCGCAGGCCCCAAGGAGCCGTGATGTTGCTCGCCGCCACCGTTCAGCTCTCCAGCACCTCCGACGTGACGCACAACCTCGCACAAGCCGAGCGCTGGGTTCGCCAAGCCGCCCAACGGGGCGCGAGCCTGATCGTGACACCGGAGAACACGAACTTCCTCGGTCCCCACCGCGCCAAGGTCGCGGCCGCCGAAGACCTCGACGGGCCCACCTGCACGCGCTTCGCAGGGCTCGCGCAGGAGCTCGGTGTCACGCTCGTCCTCGGGAGCTTCAACGAGCGGTCGCCCGACCCCGATCGCTGCTACAACACCTCGGTGGTGTTCGGTCCGGACGGTACGCGCCTCGCGACCTATCGGAAGATCCACCTGTTCGACGTCGACGTCGACGCCGCCCTGCGCTTTCGCGAGTCGGACACCGTGGTGCCGGGCACCGAGCCGGTCGTCGTCGACACACCGGCGGGCCGCCTCGGGCTTTCCATCTGTTACGACCTACGTTTTGGCGAGCTGTACCGCGCCCTGGTCGACGCGGGCGCCCAGATCCTGCTCGTGCCGTCGGCGTTTACGCTGACGACGGGACGCGACCATTGGCACCCGCTGCTCGCCGCCCGCGCCATCGAGAACCAGGCGTACGTCCTGGCTGCGAACCAAGTGGGCGCGCACGACGACGAGGGGCTCCGCGCGTCGTACGGGCACTCATGCATCCTCGATGCTTGGGGCCATCGCATCGCGCTGCAACCCGACACGCCGGGCATCGCGTTGGCGCCGATCGACCTCGACGCCGTCGCCGACGTCCGCCGACGCATCCCCGTCGCAGCGCATCGGCGCTTGGGTCGTCCATGCTGAAGATGGCTGAGAAATCGTCGCGGATCGACGCCCAACTGCAGTCGTTGTACCCGAATCCCCCGGTACCCCTCGACCATCGCGACGCCTTTGAGCTGCTCGTCGCCGTGCTGCTCTCGGCGCAGACGACCGACAAGATGGTCAACACCGTGACCCCGGCGCTATTCGCCGCCGCCCCCAACCCGGCCGCGCTCGCAGCCCTCGGACCCGACGGCATCGGCGCCCACATCCGCCGCCTCGGGCTGTGGCAGGCCAAAGCCAAGCACCTCGCCGGCCTCGCCGAGCGGTTGCTCGCCGTGCACGCCGGGCAGGTCCCCGCGTCTTTTCAGGCGCTCGAAGCGCTGCCAGGTGTCGGCCACAAGACCGCGAGCGTCGTGATGGCGCAAGCGTTCGGCGTGCCCGCGTTCCCGGTCGACACCCACATCTTCCGCCTTGCGCGGCGATGGGGCTTGAGCCGGGGCACCTCGGTCGGCGCGGTCGAAGCGGACCTCAAGCGTCGCTTCGCACGG
>JBEIFN010000305.1:0-3712 GCA_040382435.1 Alphaproteobacteria bacterium | reverse complement strand
GGATCGAAGCGCATGCCGCCGCGCTCGGCGACCGGCCGGCGCTGCTCGGCGCTGTCGAGGGGTGGACCGATCGGGGCTGGACCCACGACAGCGACGGCCGGTGGACCGCGCCTTGGACGCGGCGCGACGCCGCTCCCGCCGCGAGCGTGCTTGTCATCGACGTCGCCACCGGGCAGGTACTCGTCGGCATGCGAAAGAAGCCGCCGCTCCGTTGGTCGATCCCCGGAGGTCGCGGCGAGCCGGGGGAGGACGCCGCGACCACCGCAGCCCGAGAGCTGGCGGAGGAGACCGGCCTGCACCTGACCGCACCTCCGGGCGGCCCCCGTTGGACGTTCTTCCTCGGCGGTCAGGTCGGTCGACCGCTGTGGCGGCTCGAGGTGGTGGTCGCGACCACGCTCGGGACCCCCAAGGTCGAAGAGACCGACGAGTTCGCGCCCGTCTGGATGCCGCTCGCGACCGCCCTACGACGCGAGAACCTCGCGCCCACGGTGCGACACATCCTCGCCGATGTGCGCGCCCACCGGGCCGCCGGCGGGTCGTGGGAACACCTACGCGGCCCGGCCTAGAGGCCCGTCTCCGCCAGCCGCTCGATCAGCACGCACGCCTCCTCTTCTTCGAACGGCTTTCGCAGCATGGTCGGCGAAACCTCCTGCAGGAACGCGAGCATCTCCGGGCTGGACGCCCCACCGGAGCAGAACGCGATGCGGCAGATGAGCTCGGGCCACCGCTGCTCGACCGTCCGCCAGAATCCAGGACCGTCGAGGTTGGGCATCTCCAGATCACACAGCACGGCATCAAACGTCTCGCCCTCCGCCAGCTTGTCGACCGCTTCCTGACCGTCACCCGCCAACGTGACCTCGTACCGCCGACGGAGCAGACGCTGCGCAGACCAAGCGGCGAGCTCGTCGTCCTCGACGATCAGGACGCGGATCTTGCCCTCGCGGACGGCAGCGTCCTTGGGTTTGGGGATCGGGATGCGCAGCCGGACCGAGACGCCCTGACCCGGCACACTCTGGATGTTGAAGTCACCTTGGAAGCGCGCCATCGTATGCCGCACGCTGCCAAGACCGATGCCCGTGCCGTCGCTGCTGCCGGTCTTGCCGGAGGCGAGGAACTGAGCGACGTCGACATGCGGCGGAAATCCGGGGCCATTGTCGGTCACGCGGAGCAAGGCGTAACCGTCCTCCACCAGCGTCTCGACCACGATCTCTCCGTTCGCGCCGCGGTCATCACGACGGCCGAGCGCCTTGAGCGAGTTGGTCAACAGGTTCTCGAGCGCGGTGCCCAGGTCGTAGTGATCGCCAAAAATCGTCGGCACCGCCCCGATACGAACCTTGAGGCGTCCTGCATCGGGCATCCGGCTTCGGAAGGCGGTGCACTTGAGGTCGACGAGCGTCGAAAGCTCGAACGCTTCAAAAAGATTCCGCCTTTGGACCGCGCCTTTTCGGTACTTTTCGGCGATGTGGTGGATCTCGTCGACCATCCCCTGCATCGCACCAACGGGGTTGGGCAGCCGCGGGTCGGGCGCTGATCGTCCCGAGAGCAGATCGTCGAGGTAGCGCAAGGTCCCGTTCATGGCGTGGATCTTGTTCTTGACGTCGTGCCAGTCCTTGTACGCCTCGTCGCCCACCTGCGCGAGCGCCTCCTTCTCGGCGAGGTTGGCGTTGGCTTGCTGTACGCGACGTTCCGCCGAGAGGTCGCGGAGCACCACGAGCCTCGCCCGCCCGCCGGCCCAGTGGATCGCGCGGGTTCGGACCTCGACCGGGACTTCGCCGCCCGCGACGCTGCGAACGCTCACCTGCTCGACGACGCCCTCGACGGCCTCGATCCGTGCGCCGTCGCCCGGTTGGTCTTCACGGAACCGCACATGCAGTGTGTCGGCCTTGCCGTTGCGAAACAGCACGCGCCCGGCGAGGTCGAGGACGAACAGCGCGTCGCGCATCGCGGTGAGGACCGCGCGCATATTACGCTCGGACTCCTCGGCTTGCCGGACCAAGTCGCGTCGCAGCATCGCGAGCTGCAGCGCGCGCTGGACGGCGTCTCGCTTGAGGTCGCCCTTGACGAGGTAGTCGGAGGCACCGTGCCGAAGGGCGGCGAGCGCGGTGGTCATCAGCGTCTCACCGGTCAGAATGACGCAGGCAGCGCCCGGGACCTCGACGCGCGCGAAGTCCACGACCTCGATCCCGGTCGCGTCGGGGAGCGTTAGGTCGACGACGACGAGATCGATCGCATCGGCACCCTCGCGGTCGAGCAGGACGCGGGCGTCGGCGAGCGAAGCGGCGTGCAGGGTCTCCCAGTCAGGACCGGAGATCAGGTGCAAGAAGACCCGCGCGTCGACGGGGTTGTCTTCGATGACGAGCAGCTTCTTGCTCGCAGCCATGACGCCTCCTGCGGGCGGCCCCGCTTGGGGCGAGGTAGCCTGTCCCTGCGGGGGTGGGGAGCGATGCGGACCCAGATGACCAGGGTTGCGCGGACCGTTGCGACGCCGCTCGTACTTTCTCTGGCTCCAACCTGCGCGTTCGCTGCACAGGCCACGCTCGATGGGCCGACGCACTGCGCCCTCTCGCAGCTCGTGCTCGTCGGGCGGGTGGCAGGCATCGACACGGTCTGGGCGGCGGCGCCCGCGTCCGGTCTCGAGCGAAGGGTCCAGATCGTCGTGGAGCACGTCTGGAAGGGCCCGAGCACCCAGTGGGTCGAGGTCGTCCTCCCGGGCGGGGTCGACGGCGCTTGGACGCACCGCGTCGAGGATGTGCCCGACCTTGCCGCGTCCGAGCGGTGGGGCCTGTTCTTGACCCTGACGCCGCGTGGCCTCGAGGTCGTCGGTGGGACCGCGGGCGCGACGCCGATCTCGCACCCTACCGACTGGTCCGCCGGCGTGCCCTTGGCCGCCTTCGCGGCCCGCGCCGAGGTGTGCCGTGGGCGGTAGGTGGGCTTGGACAGCGACGCTCGGCTTGGCGTTGGCCGGTCCTGCCCTGGCCTGGCAACTCGCAGGCGCGAGCTGGGCGTGGCAGGCCCAGCCCGTGGCGACGCCGATCACGCTGCTCTCCGCGAGCTTCGATCCGACCGTTTTCGGGCCACCTTCCGCGGTGCGCGACGCGCTCCTCCGCGCCGCGGACGTCTGGAACACCGAGGGGCTCGCACCTGTCGCGCTCTCGTACGGCGGTACCACCGGCGTCGACTCCTGGACGAGCGACGGTCGCTTCGTCGTCGCCCAAGCCCCCGTCCCGGCCACCGGAGCGACGCTCGCCGTCAGCCAGAGCTGGTCGCTCGGCGCCGACCTCGTCGACTGCGACCAGCGCGTCTACACCGCCAATGGTCTTGGCAGCATCGCTTGGTCGACGCAAGCTGCCGGAGCTGCGCCCGGGACGTTCGATCTGTCCCACACGCTGCTGCATGAGCTCGGGCACTGCTTGGGACTCGCGCACAGCGCCGACCCGAACGCCGTCATGTTCGCCACCGCCACCACCGGCCGTGGCTATGCCGATCGCCACCTGCACCCTGACGACCGCGCCGGCCTGCAGGCGATGTACGGTGTCCTCGCCGGTTCCGCGCCGGTCCTTCAGCTCTCGGGCATGCTCGTGGCCGGGCAAGCCGCCACGGCCACCGTCAGCGGGGCGACACCCGGCGCGAACGTGCGCGTCGTCCTCGGCCCCGACGGCCTCGGTGCCGGTGCTTGCGTCCGCGCGTGGGGCGGTGCTTGTCTCGACGTCGG
>JBEIFN010000304.1:0-3715 GCA_040382435.1 Alphaproteobacteria bacterium | reverse complement strand
GGGGCGTGCTTCCGCAGCGTCTCGTCGATCTCGAGCTCGCCCACCCCGACTGCACCCAGCTTGAGGTCGTTCAGACCATGCACGAGCGAAAGGCCCGCATGGCCGACCTCTCCGACGGCTTCCTCGCCCTGCCCGGCGGTTGGGGGACGTTCGAAGAGATCTTCGAGGTCGTGACGTGGTCCCAACTGGGCTACCACAGGAAGCCTGCCTGCCTCCTCGACCATGATGGCTTCTGGGCCGGAATGACCGCGCAGCTCGACCGAGCCGCGGCCGACGGGTTCCTCCGTCCCGCGTTCCGCGGCCTGCTTCGGCACGCCACGTCGCTCGACGACGCCCTCGCCGAGCTCGCCGACGTCACGTTCGCCGAGATGGCCGACGTCCTCAAGGGCGCGACGCCCACCCCCTGAAGGCGGCTCAGGGCGTGACGCAGGTCCCGATCGGCACCGGCGTCGTCCCGGGCAGGTGGTCACAGCTCTCCGTGCCACGGATGCACGTGCTGCGGTACGAGGTTTGCCCCGGCACGCAGCAGTCGTACTCGGCGGGCCCACACACCGATTCCGGCACGCAGCAGGTGTAGGACGGCCCGGCGTTGCAGCCGCTGTTCGCGTCGACGAGGAAGCCGTCGACCATCAAGCACCCCCCGATCGGCGCGCAGACCCCGCCGAGCGCCTCGCAGCTGCGGCCGGTCGGCGCGGGCGCAGGCGCCTCACAGCAGACGCCCGGACCGTCGTCAAACACACAGTCACCGGCGAACGCCGCGAGCTCGGCCGCCGCGCCGCAGAACGGACCCGAGGTGCAGATACCACCAGCATCCTTGCACGACGTCGGCGAGACATCGGTGTCGGCGGGCGTGTCGGCGGGCGTGTCGGCGGGCGTGTCGGCCGGCGTGTCGGCCGGCGTGTCGACGGGCGTGTCGGCCGGCGTGTCCGTGTCGGCAGGGTCGGTATCGGACGGCGTGTCCGACGGCGTGTCCGCGCCCGTCTCGACGATGGTGTCACCCGAATCGACGCACTTGTCGTCGCAGGCTGGCTCGCCGCAGCCCGCGAGGGCCACCCAAGCGACCGCCATCCACCCCCAACGAGACCCGCCCATCGCAACCTCCATGCGCCGTACTGCCACGTCAGCGGCCGCCTTGCACCCACCGCGCCACCTCAACCTTGCCGCCGCCGTCGGGGGGATCGATGACGTAGCGCGGTCGCAGGATGCCGCTCAGGCGCGCCGACATCGCCTCGACGAGCGCGAGGCCGTCCTCAAGCGGGACGCGCAGGTGCGCGTTGCCGGCGACCGCATCGGTCGCGTGGAGATAGTAAGGCCGAACGCCGAGATCGCCCATCCGCTCCTGCAGCGCGACCAAGGTGTCGACCTCATCGTTGACACCGCGAAGGAGCACCGCCTGGTTGAGGACGGCGATCCCCGCGTCGAGGAGCGCGCGAAGGGCACCGCGGACGTCGTCGTCCACCTCGCTCGGATGGTTGCAATGCACGACGACGTAGACGGGGGCACGGCGCGCCAAGCCTTCGACCAACTCCGGCGTCACCCGCCACGGCGCCGTAATCGGCGCCCGCGTGTGGATGCGCACACGACGCACCGACGGCACGGCGCGCACCGCGTCGATCGTCTCGAACAACGCCTCGTCACGCAGCACGAGCGGATCGCCGCCGGAGAGGATGACTTCGGACGCCCCGCTCTCTGCGACATAGGCGAGCGCGGCCGTCCAAGCCTGTGGCGTCGGGTCGAGCCGCTCTTCAGGCTTGTGGGTCCGACGAAAGCAGTAGCGGCAGTAGAGGTGGCACCGCTTCGTCGTCAGCAACAGCACCCGGTCAGGGTACTTGTGGACGACCCACGGAACGGGACTGCACTGCGCGTCGCCGACGGGGTCCAGAAGGTCGCCCTCGGCAGGCCGCAGCTCCTCGGGCGACGGCAAGACCTGCGCCGCGAGCGCGGGCTCGCCCTGCATCCGCCGCCACCAGGACCGCGTGATGCGCACAGGGAACACGGCGTCCGCGTCATCCCACGTCGCGGCAAGGTGGGGGTACGCCGCGACAACCTCGGCGCGCCCCACCATCCGACCGGCTGGGTCCGGCGAGCTTGCCGAGATGCAACCCTCGGTTGGACCGATGGGAAGATCGTGATACGCGTCCGCCGCCAAACCCCTACCCCCCGAGCGTACCCATGTACCAGACGTCCGATATCAAGAACGGCCTCAAGGTGGAGATGGACGGCTACCCGTGGACCGTCGTCTACTTCCAGTTCGTCAAGCCGGGCAAGGGCACCGCCTTCACGCGCACCAAGCTCAAGAACCTGATCACGGGCAACGTCGTCGAGCGCACCTTCCGCTCGGGTGAGACGCTCGCGCCGGCCGACGTCTCCGAAGACGAGATGCAGTTCTTGTTCGCCGACGATGACGGCGCCTCCTTCATGAACACCGAGACCTTCGATCAGGTCCACATCAGCAAGAAGACCATCGGCGACGACGCGCGCTGGCTCCTTGAGCAGATGCTGGTCCGCGTCCTGTTCTACAAGGGCAACCCGGTCAACATCGAGCTCCCCAACTTCATCGAGGTCGAGGTCACCTACACGGAGCCCGCCGTGAAGGGCAACACCTCCACCGGCGCCACCAAGAGCGCCACCCTCGCCACCGGCGCCAAGGTGCAGGTCCCGATGTTCATCGAGCGCGGCGACGTCCTCAAGATCGACACCCGCGAAGGCGAGTACGTCGAGCGCGTCAACTACAAGAAGGGCTGAGCCAACGCCGGCGGCCCGCCGGCATTGGCCTGGATCCACTTCTCCCCCGCCTAGCCCCTCGCCCGTCCGGCGAGACGCGCTGGCGGGGGTTTTCGCTTTTGCGCGAGCGGACGACACCGCCACGCTGTATAGGCTTTGCATACAGTTGGGACAGGTCATGACGAACGGTCAAGGCCTCGCCCGTTACGGTGTCGATGTTGAACGGAGTTCTCCATGCGCGTCCATGCCCCCCTCCTCTCCCTGCTGGCCCTCACGGCGTGCCCAGCACCGGAAAAGCCCATCCTGTCGGACGTGTTGGTGGGTTCGTGCGACTACATCAGCCCGTTCACCAACGACCCTGAATGCCGCGACTACCTCGGCACCTGGTCGGACGCGGACGCCGAGGCCAACTGCACGAAACTGAAGAGCGACTTCGTCCCCGATGCCGCTTGCGACCACGCCGACATCCTCGGCTGGTGCCTCACCGACGACGACGGCGAACAGCTCAAGATCGCGATCCTGGGCACCGACGCAGGCAAGTGCGGGATCAGCAAGACCGGCTGTCAGTTCTTCGGTGGCGGTTACTGGGAGCCGGCCGAGATTTGCCAAGGCCAAGAGGAGATCGTCGTCACCGACAACGTGTTCCCTCGCCCCGAGAAGCTTTGCGTCGACCCGCTCCCCGGTCAGCCGCCGGGCCAGAGCGAAGGCGGCAAGGTCTGCACCTGGAACATCATCTCGGGAGCGACGGAGGAAGGCCGCTACTTCTCCGACTACGGCTCCTGCGACACCGTGCGCCTGCAGCGCCCGTACAGCCCGGTCCCGCCCAACGCGCGGTACGCCGAGCCCGATGCGCGCATGGACGACCCGACATACGTGGCCGACGTCGACTGGGTCCGGGGCCAGATGAAGGCCGGGGCCTGCATCTGCTGCCACGACGCGATGGCACCCAACGGGCCGTCGGTGTTCGACGCCGACGCCGAAGGGAACGTCC
>JBEIFN010000303.1:0-3747 GCA_040382435.1 Alphaproteobacteria bacterium | reverse complement strand
TCGGTCACGGTGCGCCGCCCCGATGGGGAACACTGGAGCTTCCTCTACGAGACCGGCCTGCACCGCGAGGACGATCCGACAGAGCGTGACCGCTTCCGCGCCGACATCAGCGAGACCGTCGCGCGGCGGTGGCGATCGGGGTCACGCGGCGACGCCGAGACCTAGCCTCAGAAGGTCTCGGAGACGCCCGCGCTAACCACGCATGCGTTGACGTCGAACGCCCACAGTTGGATGTTGCGACCCGCGACCGTGCGAGGCACCCACATGCTGATCTGCGCCCGCCCTGCGCTGTCGGCGTAGGTGTAGCCGAGGTAGCGCGCCCCACCCACGGGGACGGTGCCGCCGCATCCCGGGACGGCCGTGGTTCCCGCCTGGAACCCCGCGAGGATCCCGACCGTCGCGCCCGGCGCCGCCCCCGTGATCGAGAACGTGTTGCCCCGCCCGGCGACACCGGGAGACACCCCTGCAAACACGAGGTTGCTCAGCGGTTGCGGGACAGGCACCGGCGTGACGGGAGCGCTGTGCGTGATGCCGTCCACCGCCGTCCACAAGCCGGCATCCCCGTCGTCGTACGTCAACGCCCAGAAGCCCACGCCCTGCAGGCCCTCGTCGACCGCGTACTGGACGCGCTCGGCCACCGCGTCGGCGTCGTCGACCCAGGTCTGGTTGGTGGACGACGGGAACGTGTAGGGGCTGCGGCTGGCGGCGTCGAAGTTGCGTCCGTAGGAGGCAAACCGCCCCAGCCCCGACGCGTACATGACCGAGCTGCCGTTGGCGGTCTTGGTGCCCGGGATCCCCGTGCCCGTGCTCGGCCAGTCGATGCCGTACAACGGCAGTCCAAGGGTGATCTTGGCGTTCGGAGCCCCGTAGTTGCGGTAGTCGTTGACCGACCAGTCGAGGCTGTGGATGGCCCACGGCGAGCCGCCGTACAGCGGCGCGACGGGACCGGGGTTGCCACCGGACCA
Source organism: Alphaproteobacteria bacterium (assembly GCA_040382435.1). Lineage (GTDB taxonomy): Bacteria > Myxococcota_A > UBA796 > UBA796 > JBEIFN01. The sequence continues at coordinate 2,782 of JBEIFN010000303.1, read as the reverse complement.
ATGGTAGTTGTAGCCCATGATGAACAAGCCATCGGCCAGTCCCGCGAGGGCGGCGTAGTCGAACGCCCCGTTCCAGTCGACCGGCGGCGTGGCGATCCACAGCTCAGGAACGCGCGTGCGAAGTTCTTGGATGAAGGCGACGAAGTCGGCGCGCCGTGCAGCGTCGAGACCTTCGAAGTCGATGTTGACGCCGTGCCCGCCGTGCTGGTTCATCAGCGCGACGATGTTGTTGATCGCCGCCGTACGCAGCGCTGGGCTGGGGAGCACGACGTTGTTGACGGCGTCGGAGAACGACGTCACCGTCATGTGGATGCGCACGCCCCACGGCTGCGCGAGCTGCAAAGCCGTGGCTGCGTTGCCCGTCCAACGCTGCTGATCGGTGAGGTTGCCCGCGGTGTCGAGGCCCACGCTGAACAGCGCGAGGTGGGTGAGCTGGTCCCAGGCCAAGGTGTCGAGGGGGTCGCCCCAGTACGGGTAGTACCCGTAGACGACGACGTCCGGCGTGTCGCCTGGGCTGCGCAGCACCGGAGGCGGCGGGACCACGCGGTCGGGCAGCGCGCTGAGGACGGGGTCGGCCACAGCGTCGGCGTGCGGCGAGACCGCAAGGTCGTCCATCGCGCCTTCACAGGCGGTCAAGGCTGCAAAACCGAGGAAGGTATGCAAACGCATGCGAGACCCCATCGGCGCCGCGGAGACAACGGTTGACGCGCACGCACGATGCCTACGGACTAACCCCACAACGCGCAACCGGCGACCGGTCGCCTGCAAACCTTCTCGGCGGAGGCGTCGTGCGTCGCGTGGCGGTCATCGGAGCAGGCTTTGGCGGCCTCGGCGCCGCGCTGGCGCGGGCCAACGCGGGTGATGCCGTCACGCTGTACGAAGCGCTGCGTGTCCCTGGTGGGTGCGCCTCCAGCTTTCAGCGCGGCGGCCTGCGGTTCGACGCGGGCGCGACGCTGACAGCTGGCCTCGCACCCGACGGCCTGTTCACGCGACGGCTCGAACAACACGGCCTGCATGTCGCGCTGGACGCAGGAGACGCGTTCACGGTCGAGACGCCGGACGGCACGTTCTGCCCCGCGCACGACCGGAAGGCTTGGGTCGCGTCCCTCTGCGCGCTCGCGCCGTCGCGCGCTGCGGGGGTGCGCGCTTGGTGCGCCACGCAGGCGCAGATCGCCGACGCGCTCTGGCCCCTTTTTGCCGATCCGGAACTTCTGCCGCCGATCAACCGTTCTTGGTGGCGACACGTGACACGCCTGATGTCCTACGCGACGCTGATCCCGTGGGTGTCGCGCTCGCTGGGCGCGATGCTCGGAGACTACGGGCTACGCGACCAGCCCGCGCTGCGCCGGGTGATCGACGGGCTCTGCCAGATCACCGTCCAAGGAGACGCCGACCGTGTCGACGCGATCACGGCATGCGCCGCCATCGACTACGGCTGGCGCGGCGTCGGCACGCCCGTCGGCGGGATGGGGGCGCTCGCGGAGGCGCTCGCGGAGGCGTGTCGGCGGGCAGGCGCCGACGTCCGCATGCCCGACCGCGTCCGCCGCGTCCACGCCGTGGGCGACGGCTGGCAGGTGACGAGCCGGAGCGGGGTCGCGAGGTACGACGCCGTCATCCTCAACCTGCTGCCCACCGACGCCGACGCGCTCCTCGGGCGTTCACCCGTCGCGCCTCCAACCGACGGGTGGGGGGCGGCGATGCACTACCTCGGCGTGCGAGACGACCCGACCTGGGCTTGCGCCCCGCGGCACGCCGTACTCTGCGACACGAACACGTCCCGGAACACGCACGGACATCAGGTGTTCGCCTCGCTCGCGGCGCGGGATGCGTCGAGACCCGCCGGCGGACGACGCGCGCTGACGCTCTCGACGCACCTCGCCGCCGATGCCGACGCGGACGAGGTCGCCGCGGTGCAGGCCACGATGCTCAAGACGCTCCATCAGCGCTGGCCCGAGCTGTCGGCCGCCATCGAGGTCGACCATCCCGCGTCGCCCCGAACCTTTACACGGTTCGTCCGTCGCAGCGGCGGGTATGTCGGCGGTCCGGTTCGGCGCCCGAGCTGGGACGTCGTGCGCCAGGCCTTCCCGACGCCGATCGCGCCCGGCGTGTGGCGCGTCGGCGACAGCAACTTTCCGGGCCAGAGCACGCTCGCGACGTTCGTTGGGGGCGAGCGGGTCGCGGCCGCCCTCGGTGCGTTGCGCCGCTGAGTTCGCCGCCGACCCACGGCAAAACCAGCCGACGATCTAAGTCCCTCCGTCATTCGGCACGCGGCGTCACGAAGGCCTGTGCAGGAGCCGCCCGCCGGGGCTACCCTGCGCACGTGGGGGGAGAGCGATGGCACGCGGGATCGGTTGGATGGCGTTGGTTTGGATGGCTTGCAAGACCGACGGCCCCGGGACGGCGACGGACAGCTCGGACACCGCCGACACGACCGGCCCCGACAACGGCGGTGAGCCCGTGCTCATCGTCGGCGCCGGTCCCGCAGGCCTCGCCGCAGCGCGCGCCTTGGAGGCCAACGGCGTGGATGCCGTGATCCTCGAAGCGCGGGACCGCGTCGGCGGACGCGTGAACACCGGCAGCGTCGGCGGCATCACGACCGATCTCGGTGCGTCGTGGGTCCACGGGGTCACAGGCAACCCGATCGTCACCTTCGGCACCGCGAAGGGCGCAACGTGTCAGCCCGACACCGAGGGCAAGGTCGCGGTATGGGACGAAGCCACCGGCTGGCTCGAGCGACGCGATGCCGGACTGCTCGCGGTCGCCGCCCTCAACTTCGCCCGTT
>JBEIFN010000302.1:0-3759 GCA_040382435.1 Alphaproteobacteria bacterium | reverse complement strand
GTCAAGAAGAAGAAGCCCGACGGCGACGTCGGCGATCTGCGCGCCGCCGGCAAGGCCGAGCGCGAGAAGCGCGTCAGCGGACGCAACTGGCGGCAGTTCGACGACGTCGACGACGACGAGTGAGCCCGGCGCGCACGCCGCGTCGCAACCGTCCCGTCGCTCAACCCTCCGCGTTCAGCGGCCGGGGTCGGCCATCGCCGCCGCAATGCGGCCCTGAAGGTCACCCCGGACGGCCTTGGCCGCGACCTTGATCGCGTTGCGGATCGCCGGCGCCTCGGAGCGTCCATGCGCCTTGATCGCGACGTGATCGAAGCCGAGCAAAGGGGCGCCGCCATACGCCTTCCAGTCGGTCAACCGCTGCATCTCGGCGATGCCGGATTCGAGCAGCGACAGCCCGAGGCGCCATTGGAGCGACCGGTGCGCGGCCTCCTGCGCCAGCCCCTGCAGCACCTCGCCCATGCCTTCGAGCAGCTTGAGGACGACGTTGCCGAGGAACCCGTCGCAGACGACGACATCGACCGTCCCCTTGGGGATCTCGATGCCCTCGACGTTGCCTACGAAGTGTAGCGACGACGACGCGAGGCGTGCGTGCGCGTCGACGATCGACGGCGGCCCCTTGCCCGGCTCGGAACCGTTGGAGAGCAGCGCGACACGCGGCGCGGCGATCTCGGAGATGATCGCCGAATAGGCAGCCCCCATCTTCGCAAAGCCGACCAAGGCCTCCGCGTCGGCCTGCACCGTGGCCCCGACGTCGAGCATCAGCGCGAACGGGTCGGCGTGGGGACCGTGGCGCAGCGCCGTCGGGTACACGCTCGCGAGCGCAGCGCGTCGCACGCCAGGGATGAGGCCAAACTGCTCCCGCGCGGCCAACACCGTGGCGCCCGTGTTGCCCGCGCTCACGAGCGCGTCGGCCTCACCGCCTGCCACGAGCCGCGCCGCGACCCGGATCGACGCCTCGGGCAAGCTCCGCAGCGCTTCGGCGGCCGAGTCGGCCATCCCGACGGCCTCGCCAGCGTGATGGAACAACAGACGCCGAGGATCGTGCGGAACCCGCGCGAGCGCGGCGGTCATCGCGGGGACGTCCCCCACAGCGAGGACCTCGATGTCACCGCCCTCCAACGAGAGCCGTGCAGCGCCGGCGATCGCGGCCGCGACACCGTGATCACCGCCCATGGCGTCGAGCGCGACACGCACCGTCCGTCGTTGCATCGGACCTCCGTCCTTCCCCTTCCCCCGTCCCGCGTCGCGCCGCCACCGCTGGATCCCCAGCATCGGGTCGGATAACGCTCGAGCCGAACTACACCCCGGAGCGCGACGATGACCGACACCAAGTCCACGAACATCACCTGGCACGGCGCGAACGTGACGCGCGACGAGCGCGAGGCCGTCCTCGGTCAGAAGGGCTCCATCGTCTGGATGACGGGCCTCTCGGGCGCCGGCAAGAGCACCGTGGCGCGCCGCGTCGAGCAGCTGCTCCTTGAGCAGGGCGTGTGGGTCTACGTCCTCGACGGCGACAACATCCGCTTCAAGCTCAACAAGGACCTTGGTTTCTCCGCCGAGGACCGCAAGGAGAACATTCGCCGCGTGGGCTGCGTCGCGGAGCTGTTCGCCGACGCCGGCGCCGTCGTCCTCACCGCGTTCATCAGCCCGTACCGCGCCGACCGCCAGCTCGCGCGCGACTGCGCCCCCGCCGGCCGGTTCATCGAGGCGCACATCGCCACCTCGCTCGACGCGTGCGAGGCGCGCGACCCCAAGGGGCTGTACAAGAAGGCGCGCGCGGGCGAGATCAAGGGTTTCACGGGCATCGACGATCCGTACGAGGCGCCCGAGGCGGCCGAGCTGACGGTCGACACCCACGGCAAGTCGATCGACGAGAGCGCGCAAGAGATCATCGGTTACCTCCGCGCCAACGGGTTCCTCACCACCTGACGCCGCTCGCGCCCCACCGCGGCGCCCCCGGAGGACGTCATGCCGTCGCTCGATGATCTCGCGCTCGAGACAGAGCGCACGCTCGGCGTCCTCCACACCTTCTTCCCCTTGCTCCCGAGCCTCGGGAACAAATGGGCCGCGCGCCGTCCGTTCGCCGGGCGCACGATCGGCCTTCACGTGCATGTCACCCCCGTGACCGCGGCGTTCGCACGCGAGCTCCAGCTCGGCGGCGCGCGGGTCACGGTGTGCGCGGTCGATCCTGCGACGACCGACGCGGGCGCGACCCAGCTGCTACGGCGTGGCGGCGTCGACGTCCTCACCGTCGGCCCTGCGGTCGACCGCTACCGCCAGATCCTGCGCCACGGTCCCGATCTGTTGGTGGACGCCACCGCCGACTTGCTGCGTGAGGCCGCCAACCATCCGCGTGACCGGCTGCGCGGCGCCGTCCTCACCACGCGCACGGCCGTCGAGGGCGCGCAAGAGCTGTTGCCAGCGCCGATCCCGGTGGTCAACGCCCATGACACGCGCCTGCGCGACGCCGTCAACGGACGCCTCGGCGTGGCACGCGTCGCGCTCGAAGCCGTCGGTGAGCGCACCGGCCTGCACCTCGCCGGCCGCCAGCTTGCTGTCGTCGGCTACGGCCCGATGGGACGCGGACTCGCCGAGCAGGCCCGCTCTCTCGGACTCTCGGTCGACGTCGTCGAGATCGACCCGGTTCGGCGCCTCACCGCCCACTACGACGGCTTTCGAACACCGAACTTCGAAGAGGCCCTGCGCCGCGCTGACCTCGTCGTCACCGCGACCGGTAAACGACGCGTCCTACACGCCGGCCACCTCGCATGGCTCCGACATGGCGCCGTCCTGTTCACCGTCGGCGCGGCCCCCGACGAGATCGACGCGCCCGCGATCCAAGCCGCGGCCGAAGAAGTCGACCATCTCCGCGACGGTGTCGTGGCGTACCGGCTGGGCGACGGGCGGACCGTGCTCCTCCTCGGCGCCGGACGCCCCCTCCACCTGCAGCGCACCAGCGGCTCCCACGAGCACCTGATGTTGCACGACGCGCTCGTCGGCGCCTGCCTCGCTTGGCTGCTCACCGACGACGTGGCGCCCGGTCTGCACCCCGTTCCCTCCGCGGTCGAGACCGAGGTCGCACGCCTGGCATCCCAAATCCTCGGCCTCGAGGGTCAGTCCTGATGCAGCTCGCCGACACGCTCAGCGCGGCTGTGCTCGCCTTGCGTCAAGGCCGCCCCCGCGACGCGGTCGACGGTCTGCACACCGTCTGGAGCGACGCGTCGTTCGCCGAGGCCGCGGATCTGCGAGACCTGCGGGCCCGCGTCGGGAGCCTGTTCGCCCAGGCGCTGCTCGAGACAGGACGCGTCGCCGAAGCGGATCGCGTGTGTCGCGACGCCGTGCGGCTGCTCCGCCAACTGCGTGACGCCGACGGGCTGCGCGAGGTGCGGTCGCTCCAGGAGCGCGTCGTCCGCGCCCTCGCCGAGCTGGCGGGCGTCGAGAAAAACCGCGAGGAGGCCGCGAAGGTCGCGGCGACCCCGCTCGCCGTGTTGCTGTTCACCGCCACCACCGACGAGGATCAGGCGCGCGTACGGGTCCAAAAGGCGAGCGCGCTGTGGACCTTGGGCCAACGCGACGAGGCGCTGCAGCTCGCCGAAGACGCGCTCGTGCGCGCAGAAGCCATCGCGAACGTCACGTGGACGGTGTTCGCGCGGACGTTGCTCGCCGAGATCCACGCCCAAGCGCAGCCGTCCGCCGCCGAGGCCCACCTCGCCGCCGCGCTCGCGCTCGCCGCACAGGCCGAGGAGTTCAACCTCGTAT
>JBEIFN010000301.1:0-3779 GCA_040382435.1 Alphaproteobacteria bacterium | reverse complement strand
GTGTTCGCGCGCGCCGGGTACCTGCGGAATCGGCATCGCGCGGTCATCGATCCAGACGACCATCGCTGTGGGGACGTCGAGGATCAACACGCCTTGGGCTGCGTGGGCCAGCGACAACATGCCCACGAGCCACGACGTCAACGCGGCCCTCTCGATCCGCCTCGTCCCGGTCCGGGGCCTTGGCCGCGTCCGGCGGGACCGCGTCCACCGAACGCGCCCGAGGGGCCGGGACCCCGTCCGCCGCGTTGCGGGCCGCGGTCGCCCGAGGGCTTGCCGCGGGGGGGACCACCGCTGTCACCGCGTCCGCCGGCTTCGGCGCCCAACCAGCGCTCGGGCGTCGAGAGGGCGGCTGAGATCAGGTTGTCGGGAGCCCGGAGCGCACGCAGCGCGAGCAGGAGGTCGCCGTGCAGCGGAGCGACGGCACCCGAGGCGCGGATCACGTGCTCGAACGGCCGCACCAAGCCGCCCTTCTCGGCGAAGAAGGGGGCGGTCTTCGCGTCGCGTCCTGCGGTGGGGTGTCCTTGACGCGCCAACGCGACGAGCGAGGGAAACAGCGGGCCGTCGAGGTGAAACCGCAGGAGTGCGTGACCGGCGACCAAGCCCAGGCGTTCCCATCGGCCGGTCGGCGTGCGTCCGCCGAACCCGGGGTCGTGCAAGACCAGCGCGAGCGCGACCTCGGGCTTTCCGATCGCGCCGGAGGGTTGACCGTGCCAAGGGCCTCCCGCCTTGCCGCCGGGCACGGCGAACGTGCGTCGAACCACGCCTTGTACGAGGTGGACGATCGTCTCGACCTCGGCGGTCTGGGGGAACAAATCGATGGCTTCGATGCGGTCCACCACCATGCCGTGCGCCGCGAGGATGTCGAGGTCGCGCGCGAGCGTCTCGGGGCCACAAGAGACGTAGATCGCGCGCTTGGCGAGCTTTGGCAGACGGGTCAGCAGGCCGGGGTCCGCGCCCCGGCGGGCGGGGTTGAGGATGACGAGGTCGAAGGGCTCGTCGAAGGTCATCGTCTCGACGCGACCGCACCGGACCTCGACGTTGGGCGGGGCCACAGCGCGCGCGGCGTCCGCGGCGGCGGCGATCTCCTCGACCGCGACGACGCGCTCGCGCCCCTCGGCGAACGCGAGCGCGTAGGCGCCGACGCCAGCGTACAGGTCGAGGATGGTCTTGGCGTCGCGGACGTAGGTCGCGACCCGCGCGTGGAGCGCTGCGGCGTTGCGGGGGTCGGCCTGGAAGAAGGCGCCCGGGAGGAGCCGGTACGACGTCTCGCCGACGCGCTCCTCGAGGAACGGCTCTCCGCCGACGAGCTGGGGACGGCGCCCCATCACGCGCTTGCGGTCGGGGTCGGCGACCGAGACCGCGAGGCTCGTGATCGCGGGGATCTCGCGGCGGAGGGCGTGAAGTGCCTTGACTCCCCCGCGGGTGGAGCCACCATCGGCCGCGAGGACCAACTGCAGATCCCCCGTGGCGTCGCTGACGCGCAGGTCGACGGCGTGGATCTCGGGGTGCTTGCTGAGGAAGGGGCGGAGCGCGTTCATGCCGTCGCGCAAACCCTCCACGAGCACCGGGCAGTCCGGGGTGTCGAGGACGGTCTCGCCGTCGCGGTCGTACAGACCCACCGCGATCTCGCCGTCGCCAAGGTGCGCGACGGGAAGCTTGAGCCGGTGGCGGTAGCCCTCCTGTCGGACCGCTGGGCGGACGTCGGGCGCGGCGGGCAGGTGGGGGAACGCGGCGAGCGCGCGGGCGAGCCGCTCGCGCTTGCTCGACAGCTGGTCCGCGTAGGACTTGTCGTGCAGCGGGCAGCCGGGGCAGGTGGGGTGGTGGTGGCAGTGCATGTGCCCCGCTATTCCCCCCGCAAGGTAAGCGCCCGCGGGCGGCGTATTGGGAGGCAACGTGGGCGGTGCTTGGTTCGTCGATGGTGCCTTCGGGTTGGACCGACTGGTGTGGCGCGCGCGCGAGCTGCCCCCGTTGGCGGCCGGCAGCGTTCGGGTGGCGATCCGGGCCGTCAGCTTGAACTACCGAGACCTTCTGATGGTCGGCGGTCGGTACGACCCGCGCCAGCCGCTCCCGCTGGTTGCCGGCTCTGATGCCTCCGGTGAGGTCGCCGAGATCGGCGCGGGCGTGCGTCGGTGGCAGGTCGGTGACGCGGTGATCCCGTCGTTCGCGACGGCCTGGCAAGCGGGCGTCCCCGAGCGTTGGATGCAGCGCTCCACGCTCGGCGGTCCGCTCGATGGCACGTTCGCCACGCACATCGACGTCCCCGAGGCGGCATTGGTGGCCAAGCCGTCGCACTTGAGCTTCGAGGAGGCTGCGGCGTTGCCGTGCGCGGGGGTCACCGCGTGGCGCGCGCTCGTGACCGAAGGGCGGCTCGCAGCGGGCGAGACCGTCGTGACGCAAGGGACGGGCGGCGTCTCGATGTTCGCGGTGCAAATCGCCAAGATGCACGGCGCGCGCGTGGGCGTCACGACGTCGTCTGAGGACAAGGCCAACTTGCTGCGCGCTTGGGGGGCTGAGGCGGTCTGGCGGCGCGATGTCGCGCCGGCGTGGGGCAAAGAGGCGTTGACGTGGACGGGCGGACGCGGCGCGGATCATGTGCTGGATCTCGGCGGGGCCAGCACCATCGCGGAGTCGCTCCGGGCGGTGCGTCCGGCCGGGCGGGTCAGTCTGATCGGCATTCTCGGCGGGGTTGAGGCGTCGGTGCCGCTGACGCGCGTCTTCATGAACGGCATCACGGTGCAGGGCATCCTCGTCGGCTCGACCGCAGACTTGAGCGCGGTGTGCTTCGCGTACGCGGGCAACCCGCAGCTCCGGCCCGTCGTCGAGACGGTGGGGACGCTCGCCGACCTCCCGCGCGCGCTCGCCCGGATGGCGCGTGGCGAGCACGTGGGCAAGATGGCGCTCCGGGTGGAAGGTTGAGCCGCGCGATCGACGCTCGGTACGACGATCCCGTCGATCGCGTCTGGCTGGCCTGTGTCGAACGTCTTGGCTGGCGCGTCGTCTTCTCGCCCGACTGCTACGCGTCGTGGGATGGACGCGGCACGCTGACCGTTGGGACGCGGGACACGTGGGATGCCGACGACAGCCTCGCGCAGCTGCTGTTTCATGAGATCTGCCACGCGTTGGTTCAGGGGCCTGGCCGTCGGCGGCGTCCCGACTGGGGGCTCGACAACGCGACCGAGACCAGTTCGGCGCTTGAGGAACATGCGTGCCACCGACTGCAGGCGGCGTGGCTCGATCGCTACGGGTTGCGCGGGGTGCTCGCGGTGACCACGAGCTGGCGGCCGTATTGGGATGCATTGGGCGATGACCCGCTCGCCCCGTCCGAGGATCCGGCCGTCGCGGTCGCGCGCGCGGCTTGGCCCGAGGCGCTGCGCGGTGCTTGGTCGGTGCCTGTGGCCGAGGCCTTGGAGGCGACGGCGGTGATCGCCGAGGCGCTGCGCCCTTGGGTTGCTGCTGACAGCGTGTGGGCGCGTGCGGTGCCCCGGCACCGGCTGGGGGGACGTCTGCGGACCTCGCGCTGCGGCGACTGCTTTTGGGCCGAACGGGGACCGAGCGGGGGGCGGCACTGCCGCGCCAACGCGCGGTTGGATGCGGTCTGGGGGCCGGCGGTCGCTGACGAGGAGGCGGGGTGTGATCGCTGGGAGCCGGCCGCGCACGAGGGGACGTGCTTGCGGTGCGGTGCGTGTTGCCGTCAGGGTTTTGACGTGGTCGGCGTCGAGGAGGGCGACAGCGCCGCCGCGAAGGCCCTCGCGACGTCGTCGGAACATGGCGGCTGGGAG
>JBEIFN010000300.1:0-3785 GCA_040382435.1 Alphaproteobacteria bacterium | reverse complement strand
CCCCCAGGGCCACGAGACCTGCGACGGGCGCGACAACGACTGCGACGGCGACGTCGACGCAGGCTGCACGGCGGAGGCACCGACACCGAGCGAGCAACGCGCCTGCGCGCTGACGTCGACGAGCGGATACGGTCCCCTCGCGGTCGCCGCCGCATGGGTCGGCCAACGACGTCGGAGGATGCGCAGGTGACGATACCCACCGAGGACGCCCTGCGCGACGCGCTGCGCTGCGTGATCGATCCCGACCTGCACCGCGACATCGTCAGCCTCGGCTTCGTCCGCGAGCTCAAGATCGCGCACGGCGATGTCGTCGCGACGATCTCGCTGACCACGCCCGCGTGTCCCGCCAAAGAGTCCTTGCGCGCCCAGGCCTACGAGGCGCTGCGCGCCGTCCCGGGCGTCCGCGGCGTCGACGTCCGGATGACGGCCGAGACGCGACCGAGCGTCGACTGGAGCGGCCCGATGCAACACGCGCTCGGCGGCGTCCGGCACTTGATCGCGATCGGCGCAGGCAAGGGCGGCGTCGGGAAGAGTTCGACAGCGGTCTTGCTCGCTGCAGCGCTGGCGCGTTCGGGCGCACGCGTCGGTCTGCTCGACGCCGACATCTACGGCCCGAGCCTCGGGCGGCTCGGCGGGCCGGTCGGCACCCCCAACCCCGACGGCGTCCGCATCGTCAGCCTCGCGCACCACCTCGCCCCCGAGCGCGCCAACGTGCTTCGCGGGCCGCGCGTCTCCGCGCTGCTCCAGCAGTTGCTGACCCGTGAACCGTGGGGCGACCTCGACTATCTGTTGATCGACCTGCCACCTGGCACGGGCGACGTCCCCATCGGCCTCGCCCAGTGGGTGCCGCTCACCGGCGCCGTCCTCGTCACAACGGCGTCGGCCCTGGCCGTCGACGACACCCGCCGGGCGGCCAGCCTGTTCGCGACGCTGTCCGTCCCCGTCCTCGGTGTGATCGAGACGATGAGCACGTTCCGCTGTGGGCACTGCGACACCCTCCACCCGTTGTTCGGCGAGGACCAAGCCGCACAGCTCGCCCAAGCCCTCGGCGCGCCGCTCCTCGGCCAGTGGCCGTACGACCCGCGGATGATGGAAGCGTCGAACGAAGGGCGCTGGCCCGAGACCCTCCACGCAGACGTCCATCGAACCGCGGCCGCGCTCGCTGCGCGTGTGAGCGTCCTGCACCACGAGGCCGCGCACACGTTCGACTGCGCTTGGACCGAGCTGCCGGCCTCTCCGCCGCCGCCTGAGCCCCCCCGCGACGCGCTCGGGTCGCAACCCCCCGCGCTCAAGGCGGTGTGGCAGGAGGACGAGCGCACGCTCGGGCTGCGGTGGTCCGACGGCACCGAGGACCTCTGGGACGTCGTCCGCCTGCGCCGAACCTGCCCCTGCGCCCACTGCGTCGACGAAGACACGGGACGCCGCACGCTCCGACGCGAGGACGTCGCCGACGACGTCCGGATCGCGAGCTTGGGGACCGTGGGGCGTTACGCCCTCACGCTCCGGTTCACCGACGGGCACGACACGGGACGCTATCGTTGGGATCGACTCAAGCAGTCGTGAGGAGGTCGCCTTGGGTACCTGCCGACGCCAACGCACCCCGCGCTGGGTCTTCCCGGTGACCGCGTCCGCCGCCTTGGCCTGCGGCGCCCACGCGCGGCTCCAAGTCCTCGACGCCTTCGAGGCAGCGCGCGCCGAGGCCCTCGCGTCCCCTGCCCCGCTGGCCACCGAATGGCAGCCCGACGTTCGGGTCCGGCTCGGCGGTGACGCGGTGGCCTCCGCCCTCACCCAAGCCCTCCGCGGGCAGGGCTTCGAGCGTTCCTTCGACCTGAAGTTGGCGACGCTGTCGCCCTCGCTGTCCGTGCAGCGCGTGCGCTTGGTCGACCCAGCGACGCCCGGCAATGGTCACCTCGGCGTCGAGGTGCTGTTGGAGGGTGCGATGGGCGTCGACGCCGGACCCCTCGAAGGACGACCGGCGCTCTCGGTGTTGGCCGTCTTGGACACCGCGCTCGATGTCGAGAACGGCAAGGACGGCTGGGCAGTCACGGCGGCCACACCGAGCCTGCGCGGCCTGTACCCCCAGCTGCGCAGCGAGATGGTCCGCAACTTGGTGACCCCCGTCCTCGAGCGTCTGGGCGCATGGGTTCTCGACCGCATGGGCGCGCCGGGCACCTCATGGCGCGTGGTACGACTCGGCGACCTGAGCCTTCCGCTGCGCGGGCTACGCGTCGGGGTGCTCGACGGAACCGTGACCCTCGATGGACGCAGCGAAAGCCCCAGCACCGCCGTGGCCGCGCTGCCGCCGTACCCGGGAGAAGGCTGGAGCGGCACGGCCGCGGTCCCATCCGTCCTCGCCGTTGCGCGCGCCGCGCTGTTTCGTCGCTCTCCGCTCGGCGACGACCTGTTCGCCGAACCGCGCGACCTGCGCCTGCAAGACGGCCGATTCGGTCTGGATCTCCGCCTGTGGCGGGTCGGAGACCGCTCGGGGTGGTGGCGCGACTACACCGTCGAGGGCCAGACCAGCCTCGAAGGCGACGCCCTGCAGCTCACCGACGCCCACGCCGTCGAGACAGGGGCTTCCTACGGTGCCGGCTGGGTCGACCCGATCGCGACGCTCGCGCGCGGCGCCATCCTGCGTCAGATCGAGGGGGCGGTGACCGCGTCCGTCCCCACGGCACGCACCGAGGACATCCCAGGCGTCGCGGCGTCGTGGCGTCTGCAGGGCGTCCAGCGCGTCGCCGACGATCTCGTCGCGACGGGCCAGGCGCAGTTCACAATGGCGACGGCCGACGCATCACGACCATGACGGGTCGACGACGACCTGCCGCACCGCGCGAACGGCGTTCTCGTCCCCGGCGAGGCGCGCCGCCAGCCCGACGAGGTGATGCAGCTCGGCCTCGGTGAGCGGACGTTCCAGCGCAATCAACTCGTACGCCACCCCGTTCGGGAAGTCCTGTTGCGCGCTGCCCAGCGTGCTCACGCCTGCCTCGTAGATCGCGTCGGCGACGGCCTTCTTGGTGCCGACGCGGGTGCTGTGCACCACGCTGAGGACGGCTTGACCCGGCTCGAACGCGCCGAGACCCAGCTCCGTCCGTGGGGCGAACACGCAGTCACGGAGCGCACCCCACCGCGAGAGCTGCCCCACGGTGCGGGCGACGCGCGCCGCAATGCGAGGCTGCGCCTCTTGGGTGGCGGCGCCAATGTGCGGTGTTCCCACGATCCCCGGGACGCCAGCGTAGGGGTTCTGCCATTCCGAGCCGGGCCGGGGTTCGTCAGGGTAAACGTCGACCGCAGCGTGGCGGATCGCGCCCGCGCGGACGGCGTCGATGAGGCGCTGCGGCTCGTAGAGGTTTCCGCGCGCGAGGTTGAGGAAGATGCGCGGCGAACTGCCGGGCCTATCCGCGGCGAGCTGCCCAAGAACGTCATCGAGCAGGCCACCGTTGTCGACGCCACGGTAGTCCTTGGCCGAGGTGTGGACGCTGACGATGTCGGCGTTGCGGAACAGCTCCGTCATGTCGGCCGCGCGACGCCACCCCATCTCGTGCCCGACCTCTTGGGCGACGAAGCGGTTGTCGAAGAACAGGACATCCATCCCGAGCGCTTGGGCGGCGCGCGCGACCTGTCGCCCGATGTTGCCCAGACCGACGACGCCGAGCGTCTTGCCCAAAATCTCGAACCGCCCGCCATCGGACTTGTCCCACTGGTGGGCGCGCGTCTCGTCGTGCGCCTCGAAGAACCGACGGGACATCGTGATCATCAGCCCGATCGCCATCTCGACCACGCTG
>JBEIFN010000299.1:0-3801 GCA_040382435.1 Alphaproteobacteria bacterium | reverse complement strand
CTGGAGGCGAGCTTGATCCTGCTTCTTGAGCCAGTCGTCAGCACCGCGCTCGCCGCTTGGGTCCACCACGAAACGCCCTCGCCCCCTGCGTTGCTCGGTGCCGCGGTGCTGATCGCGGGTCTAGCGGGACACACGCTGACCGCGACCCGGGAGCGTTCTGCATGAAGCGGCGCGGCGTTCACGCCCTCGCAGCGGCGATCGCGCTTCCCGCGTTCGGCTGCCTCCCCTCGACCGAGGCGTTGCAAACCCTCGTGCTCACCACGCCTTGGGCCGATGCCCCCCTTCCGCCCGTCGACGCGATCCGCCTTCACCGCTGCGACGGGACCCTCGGCGTCACCGCGCTCCCCGATGACGCAGGCGTCGTCGAGGCCCCCGCGGGCGCATGGTGCGGCCTCGATCTCGTGGCACGCGACCCTTGGATCGGTCTCGCCACGACGTCCGACGGCCGCCAGCTCACCTTCGATGTGCCCCTCGAGGAGGTGGCATGGCAAACCGACAGCGCTTGGACGGGGATCGCGTGGACGCTGACGTTTGCCGACGGCGCAGACGCCGCCTTCACCGCCAGGACCGAGCAGAGCTGGACGGTGGACGCGTCGAGCGATCCCGCGCTTTTGGCCCCCCTGCGCGCGGTCACCCTGCGCGCCACCGACGCGGACGTCGATGCACCACCGCTCGCGGTTTGGCCGCCACCCCGTTAAGACCGCCTCGCCGAGTGGCGCGCGAGCGTGGCGGAACTGGTAGACGCACCGGATTTAGGTTCCGGCGGGCAACCGTGAGGGTTCGAGTCCCTCCGCTCGCATCCCTCGGCCCCAGGCCATCCGACAACGTTGCAGGGTCCACGACCCGACGATCCGACGGCGTCCCCGGTCGCAAAAAAACGAAACAGCGCGACCGAAGCCGCGCTGCCATGGGCCGACGTCGCGCGTTCGAACGCGCGCGTCGTGCAGGAGAGAGTGGGCCCACCAGGAATCGAACCTGGAACCTGCGGATTAAGAGTCCGATGCTCTGCCAATTGAGCTATAGGCCCGTAAGCGAAAGAAAGGTGGACAATGGGGTTCGAACCCACGACCTCCGGAACCACAATCCGGCGCTCTAACCAGCTGAGCTATGCCCACCGTCGCGACGCACATCTAACGCGCCCGCGCCAAGGCGCAAGGGAGCGATCTGCGTTGCAAGTGACGTCGCCGCAACCCTTCGCCGATCTCCAGCGCGCAGGCCCTTGACCGAATAGCAGGCACCACGGGGGGCCACGTGCGCGACAGCGTCGATCCGGCGGAGCTGAGGCCATGGCTCGCAGACGTGCTCGCCGAGGCTGGGCGCGCCTCGCTCGAGCTGGTGCGCCGCGCCGATCCACGCGCCAAAGCGGACGGGACCCGCGTGTCGGACGCCGACCTCGCAGCCCAGGATGTCCTCCTCCGCCGGATCGGTGACGCGTTCCCCGACGACGTCCTCCGCAGCGAAGAGTGCGACCCCGGCCCCGCCCCCGAGGGCCGCGCGACGTGGTGGATCGACCCGCTCGACGGCACCTCGCCGTTCCTCGAAGGCTTGGCGCACTGGGGGCCAACGGTCGCGCGTGCGGTCGATGGGGTGTTCGTCGCGGGCGCGTTTCACACGCCAAGAACCGGCGAGCATTGGTTCGCGGCGCGGGGTGCCGGGGCGTACCGCGATGGCCTGCGACTCCGGCCGCCCGACATCGCGACCGCGGGCCGTGACGACGTCCTCGCGCTCCCGAGCGCGGCGCATCGCGCGTTCCCGATCCACTGGCCAGGGCGCATCCGGGCACTCGGAAGCACCGCCGCGCACCTGACGATGGTCGCGTCCGGTGGGGCTGCGGCTGGCCTGGTCGCGGCATGGTCGCCCTGGGACATCGGCGCCGGCGTTTTGCTCGTCACCGAGGCCGGACGCGCGCTGGTGGACTTGTCGGGCACCCCGATCGATCCCATGAAGCACCCCGATCAACCCTTCCTCGCCGCCTCGCCTGCCCTCGTGGGCGCGCTGGTCGCGGCGATCGCGCCGGCGCTCCTGCCCGACGCTGCCCACCGCGGGTCCCCGCGCGGAGGTCCCCAATGACCGGCCATGAACGCAACGCACCGATGGGGGAGCTCGTCCCCAGCAAGACGGGCATCGTCCGCTCCGGTGGAGCGCGCGACGATCTGCTCACGCAGTACCTCTCCGAGATCCGCCGCCATCCTTTGCTTTCTCCCGAGGAGGAGCGTCAGGTCGCGCTCCGCTACCACGAGACCGGCGACCGCGAGGCCGCGCGGCAGCTGGTCACCAGCAACCTGCGCCTCGTCATCAAGATCGCGTTCCAGTACCACCGGCAATGGGCAAACGTCCTCGACCTCATCCAAGAGGGCAACGTGGGCCTCGTCGAGGCGCTGTCCCGGTACGATCCCTACCGCGAGATCCGCTTCAGCAGCTACGCGCAGTACTGGATCCGCGCGATGATCCTTCGGTTCCTGCTCGATAACTTCCGCCTCGTCCGCCTCGGCTCCACGCGGGCCGGGCGCAAGCTGTTCTTCCAGCTGAGCAAGGAACGCGACCGCCTGATCGCCGAGGGCATCGATCCGACCGAGGCGCGCCTCGCCGAACGCCTCGGCGTCTCCACCCGCGAGATCCAGCTGGTCGACCAGCACATGCGCGCGCCTGCGCTCAGCCTCCACGCGCCGGCAGGCGAGGACGAAGAGGGTCGTAGTCTCGCCGAAATCGTGCCCGAGACGGTGCCGAACAACCCGGAGACCAACGCGTCGCGCCACGAGATCACGGCGCGGGTCGGCGCCAAGCTCACCGCCTTCGCCGAGACGATCCACGACGACCGCGAGCGCATCATCTGGGAGCGCCGCCTGCTCACGGCCGATCCCGAGAGCCTCTCGACGCTCGGAGAGGAGTTTGGCGTGAGCAAGGAGCGCGTCCGTCAGGTCGAGGCCCGCCTCAAGAAGCGCCTCAAGGCCTTCCTCGAGGCCGAGCTCGGCGAGGAGATCGGGTTCGAGTTCGCCCCACCGGACGACCCGTGACGGAGTCGCGAAGCCTGCTGCAACGCGTCGCGCAGCTCGACCGCGGTTGGTGGCTGCCGCTCGGACTCGCGGCGACGTCGACCGTGATTGGCGCCGCCGGCTTGGTCGCCGCACACGCCGGGGACGCCGCGCTCGCGGGTCAAACGCCCGCGGACGTCCCTTCCTTGCCTTGCCCGTGGCCGCTCGACGACGACGCCCAAGCCGCGCTGCGCGCCGAGCTGACGGCGACCGCCGCCGCACAAGGCCGACGGATCGCCGCCGACATCGACCTCACCGGGTTCGCGCGGCAGGCTGCGGTGGCGCGCGGGGCGCAGGTCGCCGACCGCGGTGGCTGTCGCGCCTGCCACGGCGACGACCTCACGGGACGAAGGCTCACCGAGGGCGTGTACGACGGGCGACTCGTCGCGCCGTCGTTGACCCCAGAAGGTCCGACAGCGACGTGGTCGGCCACCGATGCGCTCCGGCTGCTGCGCCATGGCCAACGACCCGACGGGACGCGTGTCCTGCACCCGCTTCGGCTCGGCTCGCCTTGGTCGGACGTCGACATCTCCGATCTTTGGGCCTTCCTGCGCACCCTGCCGCCAAGCAGCGACGCGCTCCCTCCCTCCGCGCCCGGGCTGCCGCTGCGTGCGGCGATCGGGCTCGGTCTCGTCCCGCTCGGCGCGAGCGCCGTGTCCGACACACGCGAGGACCGCCCCTTCGGCACGTCAGGCCGCGAACGCCCGGATGGCTGTGAGGCTTGCCACGGGCCACAGACCGACCGCGTCGCGTTTGGCGACCCGACGTG
>JBEIFN010000298.1:0-3815 GCA_040382435.1 Alphaproteobacteria bacterium | reverse complement strand
GGCGGAGCGGTTTGGGCGGCGTCGATCGGGGGAACGGTCGTTCGCATCGATCCGGCGGCGCTCTCGGCACCTCGCCTGATCGCCGTCTCTCCCAACGCGTCGACGCCGTTCTTTTCGGGGAGCGCGGTGTATTGGCGCGGGAGCGACGCGCTGTACCGGTTTGGCGGCTGATCGGCGCGCGCTACGCCGGCCCGTCCGCGCGCTTGGTGCACAGGGCCAGACCGTCGCCAAGGCTCAGGACCGTCGTTTGGACGCGCGGATCGCGTGGCAGCGCGTCGAGCAGCGCACGCAGATGCACCGCTGACGGGTCGTGGTCGTCCCCGCTCGCGACGCGGCCCTTCCACAGCACGTTGTCGAAGACGATCACGCCGCCCTCGCGGACGAGCGGCAGCGCGGCCTCGTAGAAGTCGCGGTAGAGCCAGTTGGCACCGTCGATGTAGACGAGATCGAAGGTACCGAGGTGCTCAGGCTGTTCGGCCAAGCGACGCATCCCGGCGGCGGCGTCGTCGATCGTCAGGCGGACGCGGTCGGCGAACCCGGCCTCGACCCACGCGGCCCTCGCGACCTCGACGTAGACGTCGGAGACGTCGAAGGCTTCGAGGTGGCCTTCAGGACCCATGCCGTCGAGCAGTGCGAGCGAGGACGATCCGGTGAAGACGCCGACCTCGATCGCGCGGCGTGCGCCGAGGTTCTCGGCGAGCCAACGGAGGAACAGGCAGACCTCCGCGCCCGAGATTTTCGAGGCGATCGGGGCGAACTGGTGGAACGCACCGTCGCGGGCCGTCTGCAAGCCGGGGATCGGGCGGTTGGCGTGATCGAGGAGGAAGCTGAGGTCGGCAGGCTCCTTGTACGCCACGGCGGAGACAACGCCCGCCAGCGCCGCAGGTCCGCGTGGGGTCGACGCGTCGGTCAGGTCGGCGGGCGGCGCGGACCGCGCGGCGTCTCGGAACGCGGCGAGCGCCATGCAGCGTTCGTAGATCGGGGACAGGGTGGGGAAGGCGTTGACGTCGAGTCCTGCGCGCGCTGCGGCGTCGAGCTGGGGGATGAGCGCCACGTCGGCGGCGGTGACGGCGTCGCCGACGCAGAACCGCCCGGCGGTGCGCGCGACGTGGCGATCGAGGCGGTCGAGCGCGTTGCGGAGGTGCTCGCGGACGTAGGCGTCGAGTCCGCCGGCGGCGTCGGCCGCGCTGAGACCGAGGTGAGCGAGGAGGTCGCGACGCGCCGATCCGGGGAGCTGGAGCGGCTGGATGCTGCTGTTGATCTGTTCGGTGATCTCCCAAACGCGGCCAGCCGTGACGGCGTCGTCGGGGAACAGGCGCGGGTCGGGGCGGGACGCGTCGAGATAGGCGAGGATCGCGACCGACTGGGTCAGCACGAGCCCGTCGATCTCGAGCACCGGTACCTGTCCTGCCGGATTTAGCGCACGGAACGCCGGCGCGTCTTGCTCGCGCCGACCTAGGTCGATCGAGACCTCACGGTAGGCGATGCCCTTGAGGGCGAGCGCGATGCGGACGCGGTGCGCGCTCCCCGACCGCCAAAATCCGTGCAGTACGACGTCGCTCACCCGCGCCCCCTCACGCCGCCTGTGGACAGCGGCCATGGCGTTGCGTAACGTCTGCCCATCTCGGCCGCGCCAGCGCCGATGAAAGGAGCGTGCCATTGCGCGACGACCCCAGCGTGCGACTCGCCGAGGCGCACCGAACCCGTGAGGCGCTCCGCCGCGCGTGGGACGCGACGCGTAACCCCGACCTGATGCGACTCGTCGTGCTCGCCGTGCCACGTTGGCTGCGCGCTGCGCGCGTTGGTGTGTTTGTCGCCTCTCGGACGGGCGACAGCGCTTGGCTTGAGGCAGGGACGGGCGTCGTCGAGCGACAGATCGTCGTCTCCACGATGGGGAGCATGGTGGGCGAGGTTCTGGCCAGCGGCACGCCCGTACGTCGGCATGGTCTCGATCCGGCCACGCATCAACCCGCGGTGCGGGCAGCGACGGGTTTCGCGCCACGGAGCGCGCTCACCGTGCCGGTGTTCCGGGTCGACGGGTCAAGCGTCATCGGCGCCATCCAAGTGCTCGATCGCCTCGATGGCGCCCCGTTCGACGACGACGACCTCGCGGCCCTGACGGATGTGGGGTTCACGATCCAACAGACGTTGGAGGCCGTGTACGACGCCCAGTCGTTGCTCGATCAGGCGTGCGCGCTCGATGAGGAGGTTCGCGCGCTCGATCAGGCCGAGAGCGCGTTTCGGGGTGACAACCGCCTGCGGACGTTCCCGCCTTCGCTCACCGACGCGGACGGCGGGTTCTTGCACCACCGGTGGCGAGGCAAGCGGTATCCGCCGTTCATCGATCCCGAGTCGACGGCGGCTCTCTGTGAAGGGTGGGACACCGACCCCGAGGACGTGTTCATCGCCACCCACCAAAAGGTCGGCACGCACCTGACGAAGAAGTTCGCCGTCGAGGTGCTGCGCACGCTCGGCGAGCTGCCTGAAGGGCATCCCTACCAGAACGGCGACATCGGTCATGGCACCGTCCCCTGGCCCGAGGTGCTGCACAGTCAGCACGGCCACGGTGCGTTTCATGCCCACCTCGGCAAGACCGCGGGTCATCCGAGGCTATGGTATTTGCACGCTGCGTATGAAGACTTTCCCGCGCGGCGCATCCACCCGAGGACGCGGTTCGTCGTCGTTCTGCGCGACCCGAGGTCGGTGTTGGTATCGCAGTTCCACTTCTGGAAGCGTCACCCGCTGCTCCGCGTGCCAGCGGACCTGTCCATCGACGCGCTCGCGGAGAGGTTCCTCAGGGGAGACCTCTACTTTGGCGACTACCACGCGCACGTTCTCGGCTGGCTCCGGCGGTCTGATGGGCGCGTGCGCGATGAGCAGGTGCTGGTCCTTCGCTACGAGGACCTCGTCGAGGACAAGGCGGCGTCGATCGCGCGGCTCGCGGCGTTCCTCACACCGGGGCGCGTCCCCGACGCCGCGCAGATCGCGGCGATCGCGGCGGCGACCGGGTTCGATGCGATGAAGGAGGAGATGACGCACAACCCGCGCTCCTTCCACTTCAGCCCCGCGGTGTTCTTTCGTGCGGGAACGACGCGCGACTGGGAGGCGCACCTCTCGGCCGATGTCGTCGCGCGCATCGACGCCAAGTCGTCGAGCGTCTGGGGCGGTGACGACCCCACAGCGCCGCCGGAGGCGTTCACCGCCGGGTGGCGACGCGACCGCTAGGGCGTCGGGTCACAGACGTCGCCAAGGCCGTCACCGTCGCGGTCGGTCTGGTCGTCGAGCCAGACGCTCGGCCCGCCCGGGGAGACGTCGAGATCGCGCAGGCTCGCCCCGGCGGCGTCCTTGAAGCGAACCCGCAACGCCCAGTTCCCGCTGTTGTCGCGCACCTTGAACAGCAGCCGCGTCCAAGCGGTCGTGAGGCGGACGTCGGTGCGGAACTGGTCGAGGTTGACGGGTTGGCACGAGGCGATGTCGGCCACCATCGCGCCGTCCACCCAGACGCGGACGCCGTCGTCGGCGCCCCAGAACATCGTCGCGTCGCGTGGGACGGGCGATCGAACCCAGGCCACGGCGTAGGCCTCACGAGGGTTCGACGCGGTGAACCAGGACCGGAAGTCGAGCAGGGGGTCGCCCTCGATGGCCACACGCCAGACCGCACCGGAGCTGGACGCACCCGGGCGTGGATCGGCGAGGCCGTCGTCGAGGCCGTCCGGGGCAGCGAACGCGGTCGCCGACGGTAGGCACTGGTTCGCCGTGGGCGCGCCGACGAAGGGTCCGAGGACCGACCATTGCTGGATCCACCCGTCGTTGGC
>JBEIFN010000297.1:0-3820 GCA_040382435.1 Alphaproteobacteria bacterium | reverse complement strand
GGTCAACCCCAAGTTGATCCTCGCGACCGAGCACATCCCCTTCTTTTGGCGGTTGACCCTCGCAGGGGTGCACGCGCTGACGGCGGGCGTGGCGGTGGCGACGTTGGTCGACGAGGCCCGCGCCGACCGCTGGTTGGACCGGGCCGCCGCGACGACCGTGCTGCTGACCGTGGTGGGCGCCGTCGCGATGGGGCTGGTGCCGTGACGCCGTGGGGCTACACGCTGTGGACCTCGTTGCATGGCCTGCTGGCGGGTTTGGCGTGGGTGCTGCTGCTCCACCCGATCGTCTTTCTTCGGCGTGGGACCACGGCGCGGCGGCCGGCCCAAGTTACGGCCGTGGCGGCAGCGACCCTGCTCTCGGCGGTGTTCGCGCTGGGGTCGTGGGTTTACCCAACGTACCGTGGTGAGGTGAAGCCGTTTCTGGTGCACACCGACTCGCCGGCGTGGGTGTGGTTCGAGCGCAAGGAACACCTCGCGGTGCTGTCGGTGGTCTCGGCCGTCGCGGGGGCCGTGTGGCTCCTTGGGGTCCCGCAGCGGCCGTCCTGGGGATGTGCCTTGCTCGTGCTCGCTTGGGTGTTGGTCACCTGCGTCGTGGCCCTCGGCTTGGGCGTCGGCGCCGCGATTCATCCGGGCTGGGGGCCCGCGGCGGGGACCTCGTGACGATGTGGCCGCTGATGCTCGCGCCGGCCTTGGCCGCGCCGGACGCCCCCAGCGGGCCCGTCGTCGCGCCGTCGCCGATCCCGATGGTGGCGCCACGCGCCTCGCGGCTGGGCGATCTGCCCATGATCACGGCTGCGCTCGAAGCGATCGCCGCCGACTATGTCGACCCTAGCCGCGTCGACCCCGAACGCATGCTGGCGGGGGCGCTGGAGGGGGCCGAGCGGGCGGTGCCTCGCCTGCTCGCCGTCCGTGAGGCGCTGGGGTGGCGCCTCCAGATCGGCCGGCTGACCTTCGATTTGCCGGGTCCGACGTTGCGCAGGCTCGACGCCCTGCGTCCACGTCTGTTGGCCGTCGCTGCCGTGCTCGAGCGCGAGCTGGGGGACGTCGACATCGTGCGCGCCGACGCCATGCTGACCCCGGACCAGAACCTCGAGTTCGCGATGCTCGACGGGCTGATGCGGACGTTGGACCCGCACTCCGGCGTGGTGAGCCCGTCGCGTCGGTTCGCGGACGATCCACGCGAAGGTGACCCGTGGGTGCGCTTCGGCATCACGCTTCTCGCCGAGCCCGACGGGTGGACGATCGCCACGGTCGCGCCCGGACGGTCTGCGTTCGCGTCCGGTGTCCGCGCGGGCTCCCGTCTCGTCGCGATCGACGGTGAGGCCGTGGGGCGTTGGGAGCGCGCTGCGGTCGAGGAACGCCTCGTCACCCCGCCCGGCTCGCCCTCGCGTTGGACGCTGCAGGAGGGGACGACGACCCGCGAGGTCTTGGTGCTTCCTGAGCGGGATGCCGCACCGGGCGCGGAGGTCCGCCGTGACGGCCGTCACCTCGTGATGACGTTGCCGCGGTTCACCGACGGCTGCGCCGCAGAGCTGCTCCGCCGCGCCGTCGCGCTGGGCGGCGTGGGCCAGGGCGGTGGGGTGGTGTTGGACCTGCGAGGCAACCCCGGCGGCTTGGTGCGGCAGGCGGCCGAGGTCGCCGACCTGTTCCTCGTCGACGGCGACATCCTCGGTAGCCAACGCGCCAAGGACGCGCAGCCGCAGCTCTCGCGGGCGCGTCCGGCCGCTGGAGACGCCGCGGGTCTCGAAGCGGCGCCGTTGATCGTGTTGGTCGATCATGCGAGCGCGTCGGCCTCGGAGATCGTGGCCGCCGCGCTCTCCGTGCGAGACCGCGCGCTGTTGGTCGGCGAGCCCACGTTCGGCAAGGGGACCATCCAAGCGGTCTCTGGGTTGCCGGCCGGGGTTCGCATGAAGCTCACCGTCGCGCACGACGTCGCGCCGGCGGGTGGCGGGCCGGTCGGTGCGAGCGTTCAACGCGTCGGCGTGACGCCCGACGTCCTCGTCGTTCCTGCCAAGCTGGACGCGGACATGCGGCTGATGGGGGGCGCGTCGTCGACCCGGGAGCGCGATCTGCCCGGCGCGCTCGACGCGCTCGGCGAGCTGGCGACGTCGGCGAGCTTTGCGATCGCGCCGCCCGCTGACCCGTCACGCGACGCGTCGATGTCGCTCGCGCTCGGACTTCTCGACCGCGGGGGCGTCGGGCGACGAACCGCTTGGCTCGGCGCGGCCTCGCTCTGGTTGGCCTCGCGGGCCACAGAGGCCGAGGGGGCCTTGGTGCGCTCGCTCGCCGAGCGGGGCGTCGACTGGCGGCCCGGGACCGAGGCGCTGGCGCATCTCGAGATCGAGGTCGCGAGCGACATCGAGGGCGGCGCGTTGCTGCCGGGGGCCTCGCGCGACGTCGCGATGACGGTCACGAACCGGGGAGGCGAGGCGCTGCACCGGCTCGTCGGCGTCGACGTTAGCGACGGGCCGCTGCGGGGCACCGAGTTCGTGTTCGGGCACGTGCCGGCGGGGGGCGTCAAGACGGCGACGGTGTCGGTCTCCCTCGCGTCGGAGGTGGCGGATCGCGTGCTGCGTCCCAGCATCGCCTGGCACGCTCCGGTCGGGGTCTGGCTCGGGGCGACGGATCTGGCCTGGCCGGTGGCGCCGGATGTGCGCTCCTCCCTGGCGTGGCGGGCGGAGCGGCAGCGCACCTCGCAAGGGGGAGAGGTGACGGTCACGGTCCGCAACGAGGGCGCGACGACCGTGGAGGGAGCGTCGCTCTGGCTCCGGAGCGCCTCAGGCTTGTGGGTTGACGTCGATGCGGCCGAGGCCACGCTCCCGTCGCTTCTGCCGGGCGCAGAGGCCCGGGTGACGTTTCGCGTCGGCGGGGATCCTACGGGGACGTTCCAGGTCGGCCTCGACCGCGGCGTGCTGCCGGGACCGCCGCTCGCGCTCGCCGACGACGCCGGTTTTGGGGTCTGGCACGCGAACCCGACGGTCGTGTGGTCAGAGGCCGAGGAGCGCGGCAACGGCGCGGCACACGTGCCGTTCTTCGGGACGGTCCAAGACGGCGACGGCATCGCCCGGTGGGCGTTCTTCCTCGACGGGGACAAGGTGGCGATGGCGGAGGGGGGCGGCGCGCGCGCTGTCCCGTTCTACGCCGACGCCTTCCTCTCGCCCGGGCGTCACGAGGCGCGTCTGAAGGTGTGGGACACCGTCGGCGGCGTCACCGAGGCGCGTGAGGTCGTGCTCGGGCCACCCAGCTCCCGAAGCGACCGTCGATGAGCGAGGCGATCCAACTGCGGGGAGCCCGTGAGCACAACCTCGCGGACCTCGATCTCGACGTCGACCCGCGGGCGGTCACCGTCGTCTGCGGCCGGTCCGGATCGGGCAAGTCGACGTTGGCGCTCGACGTGGTCCACGCAGAAGGCCAACGCCGGTACGTCGCGACGCTCCCGGCGCGCGATCGCTCGATGCTCTCGGTGTGGCCGCGGCCGGATGTTGCGTCGATTCACGGACTTCCTCCCACGGTGGCGCTGCTGTCGACGCCGGGCGCGCCGACCCGGCGGAGTACGCTCGGGACGCTCACCGAGGTCGACGCGTCGCTGCGTGTGCTGTTCGGGCGCGTCGGCGTTCTCCA
Organism: Alphaproteobacteria bacterium; assembly: GCA_040382435.1. Lineage (GTDB taxonomy): Bacteria > Myxococcota_A > UBA796 > UBA796 > JBEIFN01. The sequence continues at coordinate 199 of JBEIFN010000297.1, read as the reverse complement.
CGACCCTGACGACGGGACGCCGCTGCGGACGGTGACGCAGGACCAGATCGTCGCGGACGTCCTCGGGGTTCCGGGGGTCGACCGCGTGTGGATCGAGGCCCCCCTCGATCGCGTCGGCGCCGACGCGCTCGAGCTGGCGGCAGCGGCGGGGTTCAGTCGGGTGCGCGTGCAGGGTGAGGTGCGGCGCATCGACGAGATC
>JBEIFN010000296.1:0-3830 GCA_040382435.1 Alphaproteobacteria bacterium | reverse complement strand
CGGCCCGCAGCTCGTCGGGCAGGACGAGGGACGCGGAGAACCCCTCGGTCGCCGCGCCGAGCTCGGCCCGCAGCCGCAGCCACAGATCCACGCGGCCTGCCTCCGTACCTGCGAGGGCGACGGCGGGGTGTTCCGAGGCCGGCATCGCGTCGGCTGCGTCGAGGGTGCGGAGCCACGCCTCGCCGTACTGCTTGGCCTGTGGGCGAGGCCAGCGTCGCGCAGCGTCGAGGTCGGTGAGCGAGGCGGGACGTTGGTGCGCGAGCTGACGGAGCAGGGCGTCGGCGACCAGCGTCCGCGGTGGGCGGTTCGCCTCTCGTGCGATCCCCTCGCGCCATCGCCAGAGCGCGCGGAGGCGGTTGGCCTCTGCGGTGTCCCGGACGCCGTTTCCGACGAGGCTGCGCCACGCCTCGTTCTCACCGCGGCGCGCGCGTGCGAGTCGTTCGTCGCAAACCCCCCGGTGCATCGCCGCGCGGCCGGTGGCGTTGAGGCGGTCGAGGAGCGTATCGGCGAGCTGGAGCAGGTGACGGACGTCGTCGGCGGCGTACGCGAGCTGCTCGGGGCGCAGCGGTCGCGCCGACCAGTCCGAGAGCGTCGCGTCCCTGGGCACCGACACGCCGAGATGCGAGAGCAGCAAGCGCCCAAGCCCCCTCGGCCAGCCCGTCTCGATCAGCCCCGACGCGAGCTGCGTATCGAACGTCGCGGCGGGCCATGTCCCCGTCCACGAGGCGAGGAGCGGCAGATCGACGTCGCCGGCGTGCAGCACCCACAACGGGCACGCCGCGAGCGCGGCGCCCACGAGGCGACGGCTCTCCGCGTCGAGCGGGTCGACGAGCGCGATCGTTCCGTCGTCGAGCGCCAACTGCACGAGGAGAAGGGTTGGCGCGTAGGTCTTCTCGGGGTGGAACTCGGTATCGACGGCCACGCGTGGCGCGCGCGCGAGGCGGTCGGGGAAGCCGGGATCGTCGGCGGGCCGCCACAGGGTCAGCGTCATGGGTGAGCTCCGAGGCCGGCTTCTGCCGGTGAGTGCGGCCAGCCCGACTGCACCCACCACCCGGCCTGTTCGGCGTCGGCGCGGAGGGCGTCGTCGTGACCGTGGATGAGCAGCGCGTGCGCGGCGGCCGCCATCATCGCTGCATCGGAGCGGCTGTCACCCGTCGCGAACGTCGCCGGCCGCCCGTAGTGGCTGAGAACGGCCTCGGCCTTGCCCTCGAGCATGGGCACCGGCTCGACCAGCGTCTCGGTGTAGCGACCCTCGGCGTCGCGTCCGAGGTCCATCGCAAGCACGTTGGAAGCGTCGATCCCGAGCCGACGGGCGACGGGGACGATCAGGAACCGCGGCGAGGCCGAGACGACGGTGACCGTCCACCCGGCGCGGTGCATCCACCCGACGAGATCGACCAGCTCAGGTCGCAGGAAGATCTCGCCGCGCGCGAAGAAGGTGTCGATCCACGCCGCTGCGAGGGCGTCGACCTTCGAGGCGTCTTCGTGCGCGAAGAACCGCGGGATCAGGGGGTAGGCGACGCGCCGTCCGTGCGCGACGAGCGCGGCGTCGTACTGCGCGCGGAGCGCCTGACCGGCGGCGCGCAGCGGCAGGTCGGGGTGGGACTCGACGTAGCGAAGGGTGGCGTAGCTGGTGTCGCGACACAACAGCGTGTCGTCACAGTCGATCGCCGCGATCGGTGGCGCAGCGGGATCGACCGGCTGTCGGAGCATGGCCTCGAGCCGTTGGTGGTTCTCTGCCGACCACGCCCCTCGTCGCAACGCCGTCATCCGAGCACCTCGTCCAACGCCGCGTCGATCGCCTCGACGACGGCGGTCGCCTGTTCGCGCGCTGCGGCGGTTGTGGCAAGCGAGGGGAGGGCCGCGCGCAGGGCGTCGGCGCCGGGGGATGGCGCGCTCTCGGGCCAGGGCATCTCCAGCGCGGCCCACACCTCGCGCATCGCGGTGCGCCAAGCGTCCTCGTGGGCGGCGTCGACGTGGGCGCCGGCTTCGTCGATCGCGGCGTGCAAGACGCGGGCGGCGTCATCGAGCCGTGCGGCTTCGAGGCGCGCCGCCTCCGCGGGGGTGCGGGCCGCGGCGTGAGCGGCGATGACGTCCACCACGTCCTGCCAGGCGGGATCGTGCAGCGCCTCGTGCTGGGCAGCGCGGAGGGCCTCGACGCGTTGGCGCAGCGCGGCCTCTGGCGCGGCGCGTCGGGTCAGATCGGCTCGGAGCGCCGCAACGCTCGCGTCGTCGGGGAGTCCCCAGCGCGCGCGGATCGTCGACAGGGCGCGCGCGCTCTCGGCATCCCCGAGCCTCGCCCCTTGCGCGTAGCCGAGGACGAGGCCGAGGTCGGTCGCCGCCCGGGTCGCCTCGTCGAGCGGCTCGCGCAGCGCGGAGATCGCCTCGGCGTGCGGCGCGCGTCGGCTCACGTCGTCCGCCGGCGGCGCGCTGCGACCAGGGCGATCAGCAGCCACGGCGTCGGGCTCAGGCGGCCATGATCGCACGCGCATCCCGAGGTGTCCTCGCCGGGGTCGTCGTCACAGTCGGCGTCGCCGGTGTCGGCCGCGAGGTCGATGGCGCCGGGGAACACGTTGGCGTCGGCGTCGTCGCAGTCCGCACCGCCAAACGCCAGGGCCTCGACGCCGTCTTGGTCGGCGTCGAAGTCCGACGTCCGGTCGCAGTCGGTCCGGACCCCGTCGTAGGGCGTGTCGGGCGCGCCGGGGAACACGTTGGCGTCGGCGTCGTCGCAGTCGGCGCACGCGACGAAGCCGTCACCGTCGTGGTCGACGTCGCCCGTCAGGCCGTCGCAGTTGCGGTCGACGCCGTCGGCGCAGCTCTCGGTCGCGCGGGGGGAATACGTGGCATCGGCGTCGTCGCAGTCGCCGGCGTCGCGCACCGCGCCCGCGGGCTGGCTGCAGGAGAGGATCGCTTCTGCCGCGTCGGCCCCCCAACCGTCGCCGTCGGCGTCGGGGTACCAGGGCGTCGCCCCTTGCGCGTCGTCGTCGACGACTTCATCGCAGTCCTCGTCACGGCCGTCGCAGGTCTCGGTGCCGTCAGGCGAGACGAGGGGGTCGAGGTCGTCGCAGTCGCGGTCGCTGAGAACGTAGCCTTCGGGCTTGTCGCACGCGCCGATCGACGCGCCTGGGTCGCCGTGGCCGTCGTCGTCGTTGTCGCGGTACCACTGGAGGCGACCGCGCGCGTCGGCGCCGTCGGTGCTCCCGTCGCAGTTGTCGTCGAGGTCGTTGCACACCTCTTCGGCGCCGGGGAACACACCGTCGTTGTTGTCGTCGCAGTCGCCCGCGGCGGGGACGGTGTTGCCGGGCGGGTCGCAGGCCGTGACGGCTGAGCTGTCGGCGCCGAAACCGTCGCGGTCGCGGTCGCGGTACCAGGTCGGCGCGCCGATGACGGCGTTGACGTCGATGTCGCCGTCGCAGTCGTCGTCGACGCCGTTGCAGATCTCGTTCGCGCCCGGGCGCACCGCCGACGAGCCGTCGTCGCAGTCGTAGGCGAAGACGGTGCCGTCGCTGTCGCCGTCGATCCACAGGTCGGGCCGCGCGCCGAGGCCACCCGTCGCGCCGATGTCGGCGATCGAGCCGTCGGGATCGGTGGTGCTGGGGTCACCGCCATCGCGGAGCGGGCTCGTCGGCACGAGGCGGAGATCGTCGTCGTCGCACACGCCGTTGCGGCGGTAGGCGAACAGGAGCGGGTCGGCTTGCACCGCGTGGGGGCCGCGCGTGGTGCCGGCGACATCGCCGCTCGCGTTGCTCCACCAGGCACTCCAGTCGAGGGCCACGGTCGTGCCTGTCGCGGCGGCTACGGCGCTGCCGGCGTTCGTCCAACCCCACAGG
>JBEIFN010000295.1:0-3835 GCA_040382435.1 Alphaproteobacteria bacterium | reverse complement strand
TGTTCGCAACAGCTCGTGTCGGGGCACGTGCCTTCGGGCCAACGCTCGACTTGGATCCGTCCGGGCCGGACCTCCGCGAGGCGTCCCGTGCTGAGATCGACGACGTTGTAACTGAAAAAGCATCCCGAGAGCGCGAGACCCGCGAGGGCCGAGCCGCGCCCCAAGATGGCTCGCGAAGCGCGCCGTGTCATCCGAGCCTCTCGCGCAGGGGCCGGCGCGTCAACCCGGGCGTTCGGCGCATACGTCCCCAGAAAAGCGGGGCGAGCCCGATCCATGCGGCGTCGTAGGAGGTGACGCCGCACCCGTACAGGGGGGGCGCGACCCCGTCGCAGTTGTCGTCGAGTCCGTTGTTGTACTCGACGGCTCCCGGGTTGATGTTGCTGTTGTAATCGTCACAGTCTTCGATTTTGGACCAGCCGTCGCAGTCGTAGTCCAGCTCGGGGTCGGCGGTGTCGGGAAACACGGGCTCTTCACTGGGCAGGCAGTGGGCATCGGTTGGCGTGCGCGTCTCGGGCACCGGCTCGACGGCACCGGCCTTGGGTGACGCCAAGAGGGTCATCGCGCTTACGGCGATCGCGGTTCGAAGGGTCTTCATCCTAGGGCCGCACTCCAACCGCCATGCTACCCCAAGCGAGGGCCGATCGGAAAGGGTTTGATGGCGGATCCACCCATCCGTCGCGGATCCGGCACCGGAGTCCCCTCTCGGAGGTCGCATGTTGCTGCTCGGGTCGTTGTTCGTCGGCGCCGTCGCGCTCGTGTGGTGGCTGGGTCTTGCGATGTTTCTGCAGCTAGCGACCGCGCTGGTCGGCGGGCGTCGCGTGTCGTTGTCCCGGGCCGCCTTGGTGGTGCTGCTCGCCCATGTCGCGCAGTCGTTCGCGACGGGGATGTTCGGTGGGGCGGACGGTGGCTTCGTGGGTGCTATTGTGGGCGCGTTCGCCTGGACGATGATGCACACGTGGCTCACCGAGACGCCGTTCGGCCGCTCGTTGGCGATTGGGGTCGTGATGGCGGTCTTGCTGTGGGTCGCCCAAGCGGTCGCCGTTGTCCTCGGGCTGGTGGGCCTCGGCGCTGCGCTCCTCGTCTGAGCGGGTCAGCCTTGGGCGGTGTCCCAAAACGGCGCGGTGTCGGCCGAGTCGCGTGGCGGGAAGGGCGGAACGAAGCCGCTGTCGCCGGGACGGGGGCCTGGGCCCGGCCCGGGTGTGCCGGTGTCGCCGGGACCGGGGCCCGGACCGGGTCCCGGACCGGGGCCCGGTGCCCCGGTGTCGCCAGGCAGGGGCGTTGGCGTGCCGGAGTCGCCCGGGAAGCTGAAGCCGGAGTCACCGGGCACGGGGAACGGGAACCCCGAATCTCCCGGGCTAGGGAAGGAGAACCCGGTGTCCTGCGGAGGCGTGGGTGGGTCGACGGGCGTGTCGGTCGGCGTGTCGTCCGGCGCGGGCTGGGTGGTGTCGGCGGCAGGTGCGGCGGTGTCGCCCGGCGTCCACGGGTCGGTCTCGACCGGCGTGTCGGTCGGCGTGTCGACCACTTCTGGGGTGTCGACCGGCGCCGACGGGTCCGTGTCGTCGGCGGTGCCCGACTCGATCGGGGTCTCGGCCTTGTCCGCGGACTCACCGGAGGTGCAGCCGAGGAGGAACAGCGCGGCGAGGGTGGTCGGGACGAGGCGGGCCATGTTGACTCCAGATGGCGGACCCATTCTAGGACACGCGCGGCCGACCGACTGCATTTGCGTTCTGCATCCGCGCGATTTGACAGACGCCGGACGGTCGGCGATCGGGTGCGGGTCGTGGGGAGCGGTGGATGGCTTCGGCAGGGGCGTCGTGGGTCGAGGTGTCGCGAGGCGCGCTGTCGGACAACGTCGAGGCGTTCCGTACGGCGCTCGGCGGGGCAGGCAGCGGTCTTGGCGTCGTGCTCAAGGCGAACGCGTACGGCCACGGCCTCGGCGTCGTGTTCGAAGCGATCGCAGGCACCGTCGATCGCATCCATGTGATTGAACCTGAGGACGCGCTCGAACTTCGAAGGATCGAGGAGGAGCACGGTTGGCCGAGGCACGAGCTGCTGGTGCTCGGTGTCGTTTCGCCCGACGAGGCGGTCGCGCTCGCGCGGGCGGGATGTGCGGCGGTTCTGGGCGATGACGGTGCCCGCGGTTGGCCCGCCGCGCTCGAGGCGGCCGGAGAGACGTTGACGGTCCATCTGCATGTGGACTCCGGTCTGTCTCGGGAGGGGTGGGACGCTGATCAGGTGGGGCCGGTGGCCGCCTGGGTGGTCTCCGAGCCCCGCTTGCGCCTCGAAGGGGTCCTGACGCACTTCGCCGACACCGAGGATGTCACGGACCAAACCTATGCGCATGCGCAGCTCGAGGCGTTCGCGCGTGCGGCGGTGGTGTGTGAGGCGGCGGCGGGCCGGCGACTGGTTCGTCACGCGGCGGCCAGCGCCGCGGCGCTCGTTCTCGCGGAGAGCCGCCTCGATGAGGTCCGAGTCGGCATCTCGCTGTACGGATTGTGGGCGAGCGACCTGACCCGCTTGAGCGCGGCGGCGTTGTTTCCCGTGATGCCCAAGCTGCGGCCCGTGCTCGCTTGGCGGGTGCGGCCCCAGCTCGTCAAGTGGCTTCCGGCCGGCGCCTTTGTCGGCTATGGCTGCACGCATCGCTGCCGCGACGCGACCTGCATCGCTGTCCTGCCGGTCGGCTACCACGACGGCTACCCGAGGGCGCTCTCTGGCAAGGCGCACGTGCTCGTGCGGGGACGCCGCTGCCCCGTACTCGGACGGGTCATGATGAACCATTTGATCGTCGACGTCACCGGCTTGGACATCGACGGCGACGCGCACGTCACCCTGCTCGGCGTCGACGGCGACGAGGAGGTCAGCGCGGACCGACTCGCTGGGTGGGCTTCGACGATCTCGTACGAGATCGTCGCCCGGCTTGGCGGACACTTGCCACGGGTCGTCGTGCCGTGACGCGCGGAGGGGCCGTGGCCTGCCTGTTCCTGGCTCGATAGGTGACCCAACCGCCTTGGGAGTCGAAGATGCAGGTGCGTTCGGACGTCCTCTCCGCAGCGGAGCTCGATCAGATGCGCGCGAGCTGCCGCCTCGCCGCGGCGACCCTTGAGATGGTCGGTCCGCTGCTCCGGGCTGGCATGACCACGCTCGACATCGACCGCCTGGTTCACGACTTCATCGTCGGGCACGCCGCCTATCCGTCTCCGCTGAATTACCGTGGTTTCCCCAAGAGTGTCTGCACTTCGATCAACGACGTGGTGTGCCACGGCATCCCCGATGCGACGGTGCTCAAGGACGGCGACATCGTCAACGTCGACGTCACCACGTACCTCCCGGCGAAGAACGGCTTTCATGGCGACACCTCGGCCACCTTCTTCATCGGTGAGCCGAGCGCGATGGCCAAGCACGTCGTCGAGGTTGCGCGCCAAGCCCTGGAGGTCGGGATGGCGGTCGTCAAGCCCGACGCGCGCATCGGCGACATTGGGCACGCCATCCAGACGTTCGTCGAGAGCAAGGGATGTTCGGTCGTGCGCGACTACACGGGGCACGGGATCGGGCGCGTGTTCCACGCCGAGCCAAGCGTGCCGCACTTCGGTCGTCCGGGGACGGGGCCGCGGATCCGCAAGGGGCAGATCTTCACCATCGAGCCGATGGTGAACATCGGCGGCTACGCGACCGAGGAGATGGCGGACGGTTGGACGGTGCGGACGCGAGATCGGAGCTTGTCCGCGCAGTTCGAGCACACCATCCTGGTGACCCGGACGGGCTGTGAGGTGCTGACGCGCCGCAGCCAGCCGCTCGTGAACAGCGAGGATCGGCCGTGGGTGCAGCTTGGGCCGCT
>JBEIFN010000294.1:0-3844 GCA_040382435.1 Alphaproteobacteria bacterium | reverse complement strand
CGGCGTCGTCCAAGCCAGCGGCGAGGTGCGATCGGTCCGCCTGCTCACCGCGTGGCGCCCAGAGGACGTCGCCGAGCCCGCGAGTAGGAGCCGGGACTTTCACTAGGCAGGCACGGCGATTCCATCGGCGTTCGGCGGACACACGGCAGGTGCGTCCCGCGGGGACTACGCTCAGACAAGGAGGCGCCATGCGACGCGTTGGATTCGGATGGCTGGTCGTGTTGGGCCTGACGGGTGCCGAGGCCGCCGCGGTCGTTCCAGTGCCCGCCGCGACGTTTCACTGTGAGGGCACCGCTGGGCGCGTGTACACGACCTACGCTGTGGACGGCTGGGTGCGAAGCAACCGCGACCTCGCGAACGTCACCGTGACCCAGTCGATGAGCGGCAGCGTCGCGCGGAGCAGCCCACGGCCCGCCGTCGACCTGACCTACCTCGGCGGCTCCACCCTCGGCACGGGGCTGAGCCCCTGGGACCTCGGGGGGAGCGCGTGGCTCAACGGCACGCAGTTCTGGCTGCTGTTCCCCACCCGCTTCACCGCCTCGTCCAACCTCAACGCCGAGCTCGACCTCGTGCTCGCTGCCGGCGGCGGCCTGCAGATCCCGATGCTGTGCACCGTCACTCGCGTGCCGTAGGGTCGTCCTCGAACTGCACCTGGCTGAGCACCCGGCTCATGAAGTGGCGGACATCGGTCTGCAAGGTGCCGTCCGTCCGCAGCCGCCGCACCTGCATGCTGACGCCCATGTCCGTAAAATGCATCGCGCGGTACATCTCGAACGTCGCCGAGCGCCCCTCGGCCACACGCAGCACGACGTGTGTCGTCGTGGCGCGATCGAGGAGCGCGATGCGCAGGCGGACGAGGTGCCGTGCGAGCCCGCGACGCCGCCACGAGGCCTCGACGCCGAGCTCCACGAGGTAGCTGGTCGCCTTGACGGGGACGAGCCCGTTGAGCTCCCGCGCCACGTCCGGCGCCTCGGCGAGCGGGATCGCGATCCCGAATCCGACGACCGCGCCCTGAGGATCAACCGCGATCAACGTGATGTTTCCCCGCGCCGCTGTCAGGCGTCGCCAGATCGCACCGACCTCATCCTCGGCGAAGACCTCGTGGTACGGCGCGTCCGCAAAAATGTGGCGGTACGCATCGACGAACGCCGGCCCCCACTGGGCGACCTCCTCTGCCGTCGTCACGCGCAGGACGGTCACGCCCTCAAACGACGGCAGCAGCATCCCGACCTCCCCCTCTGCGCCTTGACGCACGCCCGCATCGGTCGCCACGGATGCGACGATCGGATGCGGTCAACCGACGTGCCAACCGACGCCCGAGGCGCCCTCGCTGCGGAACACGATGCCCAACCGTTCGAGCGCGAGCAGCTCTTCACGGACGGCGTCTTTGGAGACCCCCAACGCACGCGAGATCATCTCGGCGGTGCTTCCGTCCTCCATGGCGAGGTGATCGACGAGCCGCTCGGTGATGTCTGGATGCGGACTGGCAACCGTCGGCCCGGGCGTCCAGACCTCCTCCACGACCGCGCCCCCGTCGACGCCTCCGCCCGCCGCGTCGGCCGGCCCCGGCGCTGGATTCGACGCGCGCCCCTCCGCGCCGTCGAGCGCCCCCACATCGAGCGAAGGCGCGACCGCCCCCTCGGGCGAGATCGTGTCTGCGGAATCGACCGCATCCAACGCAGGCTGCGGCGTCGCGGCGAGCACCGGCCCAGCCGCTCGGCGACGCTCTGGGACGACGCGATCGACGCTCGACTCCAGCAAGGACCGCGCCGCCGCCGATCCCGCCTCGTACAGCGGCACCAGCGCGCCGAGCAGGTCGGTGGCGCCGGGGGGCGGCCCGAGCGCGCGCAGGCCCGCGCCCGCGTGCGTCCGGTTCTCGACCGAGCACGCGAAATCGGGCAGCGGCCCGGGCGCGGTTCGCCACGGCCCCTCCGGCAGCGACTCCTCGGTCCGGTTGCCGTCGTGCAGCGGCCCGGCGTCTCCCCACGTGCCGCGGAGATCGTCGAGCAGCGCGTCCCGCGCGCGACCCCGCAACGTCAACAGCTGAAACGGGTCATGATCGATCGCGTCCGCGAGCAGGTGATGCAACACCGCCGCGTGCGCGCAGGGCATCACGAAGTCGCCACAGTCGCAGTCGAACGTCAGCTCCGAGAGACCCGGCAACACCGCGAGGCCGCCTCGCGCAAGCGCCTCGACGAACGGCAATGGCAGCTCGCCTTCGAGCAAGTGCGCGAGGCTGCCGAGGTCGGCGCGCAGGGCGTTGAGAAAGCGATCCCACTCCGCCGGCTCGAACGGTCGGACCACGAGACTTGGACGAAACACGTCCTCGGCGTGCACCTCGATGCACGCCCCGCCCGGCGAGACCTCGAGACCGCGCGCCCGTCCACGGCGGGCCACGTTGCGGCCGCGCAGCACACGGTCGCGAGCGTCGTTGGGGACGCGATCGAGGACCGAGGCCCATCGGCTCCCCACCGCGCCCATCGGATGCGTCGAGCTCGCGATGGCGTCGTCCGGAGCATGGACCACGCCCGCCCCCAGACGCGGCTCGAACGAGGAGCCGGAGCGACTCATTCCTCCTCCAGCACGGCATCGTCGCCGAGCGCGACCAAGGCACGCAGCGCGGCGTCGTCCAGCTCGGTGACGACGCGCTCTCCCGAGCCCACCACGGTCTCCGCCAACCCGCGCTTCTCGTCGAGCATGGCGTCGATGCGCTCCTCGAGCGTCGCTTGGCAGACCAGCTTGTAGACCTGCACGTTGCGGCGCTGTCCGATGCGATAAGCCCGGTCGGTCGCCTGATCTTCCACCGCAGGGTTCCACCAGCGGTCATAGTGCAGGACGTGCGTGGCGCGCGTGAGGTTGAGACCCACACCCCCCGCACGCAGGCTGACGAGCAGCAGCGGCGGCGCGCGGCGATCTTCCTGGAAGCGGCGCACCATCTCGTCGCGATCCCCCACAGGCACCGCCCCGTGCAAGAACGGCACGCGGAAGTGGAAGTGACGCTCGAACACCGCGGCGAGGATGTCGCCCATCTCGCGGTACTGGGTGAACACGATCGCGCGTTCCCCGATCGCCATAACTGCGTCCAAAATCTCGATACAACGAGCGAGCTTGCCCGACCGACGGATCGTGATGTTGCCGTCCTTGAGGTAGTGCGCCGGGTGGTTGCAGACCTGCTTGAGCGCGGTCAACATCGCGAGCACCTGCCCCCGACGCTCGAACGCCGTCGTCTCGGCGATGCGAGCGAGGTGGTCCTCGGCGACCCGGCGGTAGAGCGCGGCGGCCTCGCTGCTCATCGAGCAATGTTCGCGCCGCTCGACCTTGTCGGGCAGGTCCGGCGCGACATCCGGATCGGTCTTGAGGCGACGGAGCAAGAAGGGGGACGTCCCGAGACGGAGTCGCTTGGCGACCTCGCCATCCCCAAGCTTCTCGACCGGGATCGCGACCGTGCGACGGAAGGTCGCGCGTGGACCCAAAAGTCCGGGAAGCACGAAGTGAAACAGCGACCACAGCTCGTCGAGCCGGTTCTCGATCGGGGTGCCTGTCATCGCCACGTGGTGCGCTGCCGGGAGCTGACACGCGGCGCGCGCGCGCTGGCTGTCCGGGTTCTTGATCGCCTGGGCTTCATCGAGGACGACGACGTTCCAGCTGACCTTGCTCAGCGCCTCGGCGTCGCGCGCGAGCAGGCCGTAGGTCGTCAACACCACGTCGGAGACGATCGCCCGGTCAAGATCCCGGTGAAACCCATGGTGTCGCGCGACGCGCAGGGTCGGCGCGAAGCGACTGAGCTCACGCGTCCAGTTGCCGAGCAGCGAGGTCGGACAGACGACCAAACTCGGGCGGTTCT
>JBEIFN010000293.1:0-3852 GCA_040382435.1 Alphaproteobacteria bacterium | reverse complement strand
TTCATGATGGAAGCGCTGGACGTCGACAACAACGTCGGCACCGCGTTGGTCAGCATCCTCGCGCTCGCCGGCAACGCGTGGGTCTTCTGGTTCAGCAAGGACCTCGTCGCGCTGGACACCATCGACTTTTGGATCGGCACGGTGGGCATCTTCCTCCTCGCGACGTTCCAAGTCGGTTTGTTCGGGTGGGGCGGGTCGTGGACGGCCCACTGGGATGAGCTCCACCTCGGCTCGCGGATGGTGGTCCCGAACGTGTTCCAGTTCATCCTGCGCTACGTGACGCCGCTGTACCTCGTGGGGATCTTCGGCCTGTTCGTGGTCAACAACGTCCCCGGCTACGTCGACGCGATCGCGGCGTCGATAACGACCCAAGCGACGTTGGGATTCGTTGGGGTCGTGACGCTGGTGCTCGTCGCGCTCACCGCGGTCGGCGAGCGCCGCTGGCGCGCCGCAGGTCTCGATCTCGACAACGCCCTCCCTCCCAAGGACTGACCATGCTGTTCCTCCTCTCGCCGTCGGCGTTTGCCGAAACCGCTGACGCAGTCGTCGCCGAGCCGCTCTCGGCCGCCGGGGCGCTCACGATGGCCGCCTCCGTGCTGTTCGTGACGATCTTGACCGTCTGGTGCTACGTCCGCATCCTGGCGCCAGAACCTCAAGGTGGGTGAACCTTCGCCCTTGCCGTCTGCCGTCCACGCGCGCGTCGGGCTCAGCTACGCCGCCCTTGTGGGCAGCCACGCCGGCCTCGCGTTCCTGCCTGGGGTCCTCGCCGCCGACGGGCTGGATGGCGCGACGATCCCCAGGGTCCTGCTCGCCGGAAGCGTCACGGCAGCCCTCGCAGGACCTTGGTGGGCCGACCAAGCCGACCGCCGCGGCGAGCGACGGCCCTTTCTAGCGCCCGTCGTCGGGCTGGCCGCGCTGCTGACGCTCGCGATGCTCGCCGTCGACGAACCACTCGCCTGGGCGGCGCTGCTGATGGTGTGGAACGCCGTCCGCGCGGGGCCGGGTCCGATCCTCGACGCCCAAACGCTCGGCCTGCTCGGCGAGCGACGCGACCTCTACCCCCGCCTTCGCGCGTGGGGATCCCTCGCTTACCTCCTCGGCGTGCTGCTCACCGGCGTGCTGGCCGCCGGCAACCCTGCAGTTCCGCCGTTGGTAACCGCCGCTGCGCTCGCCATCGGGGCATGGGCCCTCGCCGGGGTCCCCGAAGCCCCACCGACGCCACAGCCCAAGGTCGAGTGGCGCGCGATGCTCCAAGACCCCGTACTGCGACGCCTCGCGTTGGCCGTAGCCCTGCACGGCGTCACGATGAGCAGCTATGACCACCTGTTCACGTTGGTCGTGCACGAGCGAGGACACGCCCCATGGGTCGCGAGCGCCGCCATCGTCGGCGGCGTCCTCGCCGAGATCGGCGTGCTGCACGCTGGCGACCGGCTCGTCGCCCTCGCACCCCCGCGCACCTGGCTGGCGGTCGCGCTCGGGAGCGGGCTGCTACGGTGGCCGCTGACCGCACTCGCGCCCGACGCGCCTACGCTGGTCGCGCTGCAGTTGCTCCATGGCATCGGTTTCGGCTTGTTTTGGCTCGCTGCCGTGCGCGTCTTCGACGACGCCGCCCCCGCAGGCCGGTCCGCGAGCGCTCAGTCACTGCTCGTGGTCGCCACCTACGGCGTCGGACGCGTCACCGCGATGCTCGCCGCGAGCCTCGCGCTCCAAGTGGTCGACCTCGGCCAATGGTTCGGCGCGCTCGCGGCGTTCAGCGATGCTGCCCTGGTCGCTGTTCTGACGACACCTTCACGTCTTCGCCGCGGAACCGACTCACTTCCCGCCATCGACGACGACGGTCTTGCCGGTTGACCCGGTGTTGGCCTTGGACGACCCGCCGCGGCTGATCGTGACGCTGCCGTCGTCGGCTCCGGTTTGGACCGTCACCGTCTTGCTCCCCGAGCCCGCCGACGAGGTCCCGGCGGCGGGCTTTCCGCTGGTCGCCGCCCCGGTCGCCGTCGAGGCCGCAAACGGGAACGCACCCATCACGGCCGGTTGCCCCTTGCCGCTCGTCGGCAAGGGCGCGATCATGACGGCACTCATGCCCGCCGGGACCACCATCGTCGTCCCAGCCGCCGGCTCGGGCGGCGGCGGCGGGCGCGACAAATAGCCGCGAGACGCGGCCGAGAAGGCAGGGGCGCGCACCCCGCCTTCATCGGCGAGGCCAGGCTGGACCGCGCGACGCAGCACGGCGTTGAGCGTCATCGCGTCGATGTCCGAGAAGTTGGTGTCCTGAATGTTGCGCAAGCTGATCGCGAGCTTGCCGATCTCGGCGGCGAACGCGAGCTCCTCGGCCTGCTCCGGCATCACCATGAACGTCACCGACGGGGTCTGCTTGCCGCGTGACTTCACGTCGTCGTCGTCCTCGTTCTCGGCCCGGCTGTTCACCGCGAGGATGAACACCGACTGCATCAGCGGCTCGGTCCGCATCGCACCGTTGTCGTCCTCGACCGTGACAAGGACATCGACGTAGTTGCCCGGCTGCAAGAAGTGCGTGAGCGCCGAGGACCCGGTGAGATCGATCGACACGGCGCGCATGCCGCGCTGAATGAAGGCATTGAGGCCGACCCCGCTGCTCACATCCGCGAGGCGCTCGGGGCGGATGATCTCGTTCTTGAGGATGCGCTCGCGCGGCACCTGCCCGATCACACGCTCGCGGGTGGTGAAGACCTGGGCCTTGATCTTCGCGGTCGCGCTGTCGGCCTTGGCGACCTCTTCGGTCGTCTCGTCCTTGGCCTCCTCGGCCACCCCCGGATCGACCATTGGCAGATACTCAGGGGGAATCTGGATCACGTACAGGTCGTCTTCGGTGATCTCGACGCCTTGGTAGAGCGTCCGGCTCGCGGCCACGACGGTCACGGTGCGGCTGACCTTGGCCTTCCTCGCCGTGTCGCGCGCTGCCTCCTGTGCGCCCATCAGGCTGACGATGCCCCACGTGCCCCCGAGTGCCGTGAGCACGGAACCGATCAAGAAGAACTGGGCGAGGTTGCGCGAGGCCACGGCGTCTCCAGACGATGCCTTGAGGTTACCACGACCCGACCGCCCCCGTCATCCGCCGGGCGCGATCCGCGCCGCTTCACGCGCCGACCGGATCGAGCAACGCGAGCAGCTCGTCCGATCGGACGAGGCGGACCCAGTCGTCCTCCCCGGCGGCGAGCGAGGCGAGATCCTTCTTGGCCTCCTGCAACGCGAGAACGCGCTCCTCCACGGTGCCTTCCGCCACCAACCTCAGCGCGACCACGGGGCGCTCCTGACCGATACGCCAGGCGCGGTCGGTCGCTTGACGCTCCGCGGCGGGGTTCCACCAGGGGTCGAGATGCACGACGTAGTCGGCGGCCGTCAGGTTCAGACCTGTGCCACCCGCCTTGAGGCTGAGCAGGAACACCGGCGGGCCGTCCGCCCGTTGAAACGACGCGACCGTCGCGTCGCGATCGCGCGTGGAACCATCGAGCCTCGCCCAAGCGACACCGAGTCCCTCCAAGCGGCGTGCGACGCGATCGAGCAGCGACGTCCACTGGCTGAACACGAGCAGCTTGTGGCCGGCGGGCACCAGTTCCACAACGAGCTCTTCGAGACGGTCGAGCTTGGCCGAGGACGCAACCTCCACGCCCGGCACAAGCGACGGGTCGCACGCCGCCTGACGCAGACGCAGGAGCGCCTCCAGCACCGCGAAAGACCGCGTCGCCCGGCCCCCGAGGATCGCATCCTGCACATCGCTCCGGGCGCGCAGCCGCACCGCCTCGTACACCTTGCGTTGATCGGGTCCCATCGGAACGCGGCTGACGATCTCGGTCAGCGACGGGAGATCCTTGG
>JBEIFN010000292.1:0-3869 GCA_040382435.1 Alphaproteobacteria bacterium | reverse complement strand
CTCCGCGAGGGTCTCGACGTCGTCGGCGAGCGCGAGCCCCTTGCGGTGCAGATCGTGCGACGTGACCGGGAGGCCGGAGAAGAACGTGGCGTGGGAGGGGAGGGTCCACGTGCCTGGCGCATAGGCGTCGCACGTCCAAGATGCGCCTCGTTCCACGAGTTTTTTTAGGATCTGCGTGTTGTCGCGGCCATAGCCGCACAGGCTCGTGTGGTCGGCGCGGACGGTGTCCATCACGGCGAGGACGACCAGCCCCGGCGTGCCGTCGGGCAGCGCGGACCGCGGCGTCGCATCGGTGGCATCAGCGGCGAGATCGGTGGGTTCGCCCGTCGGCACCATCTGCGCCCACGCGGCATCAATGCGCTCTTGTAAAGCGGCCTCTTCCGGATCTTCGGCGACGCACTGGCACCCCGACCAGAGCGCGAGCGAGGCAAGCAAGGCACGTGCGTTCACGGGGCATCCTCGTCCAAGAGCCGGATCGGCCCACACCGCTCGGGGTACATCGGGGTGGTGGTGGCGTAGAAAGCTCGGATTTTTTCCATGTCGGCGGCGACGTTGCCGCTCGGGTGCAGCAACGTCCCGAACCCGCAGGTCTTGGTGGGGTAGTCGAGGAAGCCGAGGACGATGGGCGCGTTCGCCTGTTCAGCCATTCGGTAGAAACCGGACTTCCACATCGGTGTGTACGATCGCGTACCCTCGGGCGCGATCACGATCGTCCCCGCTTCGCCGTCGCGGATCTTCCGCGCGACTTCCCCGACGAACCCGTGGCGAGCGCTGCGGTCGACGGGGATGCCGCCCGAGGCGCGCATCAGCCATCCGAGCGGGCCGCGGAACAAGCTGTCCTTGCCGATCCAGTCGGCCCACAAGCCGAACGCCCACATGCCGAACAGTCCGAGGACGAAGTCCCAGTTCGACGAGTGCTGTCCGCACAACACCACCGCGCGCGTCACGCCGGGGGGCTCGCCGACGCACCGCCAGCCGAGCATCCGGAGCAGAAGGCGTCCGACGCGCTGCAACCTCGGTGACACCGTGCGCGGCTCGGTCATGCTCACTCCGCGAAGATGGTGAAGATTTGCGCCGACTTGAGACCGAGCGCGTCCTCGACCTCGACGCGGACCTGGTGGACCTGGCCTGGAGAGAGCGCGGTCTGCACCGTCAATTCGCCGTTCGACGCAGGCGGTAGCGCCCAGCGCAGACCATCCCGGTCGGAGATCGCGCGGACGGTGAGTGAGGCGGCGGGCGTCACTGCGTCCTCCACGCGCACGGCGACCGTCAAGGGTTGGCCCCGTGGAACCCGTTGGCCCTCGGTCGGCGTGGCCACGATCAGCAGCGGTGGCGTGTCGATCCACAGCGTCTGGGTGCACGCGCTCGTCGCGCCCCACGGGTCGGTCACGGCGACGGTGATCGCGTGTTCTCCCGGCGAAGGCGTCACGCTCGTCGTCGTCAGCCCGCTGGCGCGGCCTTGGCCGCTCGCCAACACCCCATCAAGGCTCGACGTCAGCGTCCAAGCCAGATCTTCGGGACGCGCGACGTCATCGAGGGGGGCGAGCGCGAACGTGACCGCCGCGCCTGGGAGGTAGGCCGCGCCATCGGCTGGGCTGTCGACCCGACATGAGGGCGGGTCGTTGGGGGGAGCCACGACGAACCGGGACTCCGCCGTGCTGACGAGGCCGTCGGCGTCCGTCACCTGCACCTCGAGCACGTGGTACCCCTCCGAGAGCGTCACCGAGCCTTGGACGAGGCCGTCGGCAGCGGGTCGGGTGGGAACGGGCAGCTCGCCGTCTCGGCTGTCGACCCAGCGCACGGCGAGGTCGTCGGCGGAGCCGTCGGCATCGGAGACGGACGCCTGCACCACGACCGGCACGTTGGGGAAGAA
This sequence comes from Alphaproteobacteria bacterium, assembly GCA_040382435.1. Taxonomy (GTDB): domain Bacteria; phylum Myxococcota_A; class UBA796; order UBA796; genus JBEIFN01. The sequence continues at coordinate 1,996 of JBEIFN010000292.1, read as the reverse complement.
TGGCCCCGGCGCGAGGGGGGCGTCGAGTCGCACCTCGGGTGCCACCGCGGCGCGGACCGATACGGGCACGACGACGTCGTCCTCATAGCCAGCCAAGTCGACCACGCGGAGCTGCACAGCGGTGTGGTCGGCGCGGACATCGGCGAGGCACTGGGTCGTGCCGTCGGGCTCGGCGAACCCGTCGCAGACGACCTCCCAAGGACCGGCGTCGGTCGTGCCGAGCGACCAAGTGACGAACAAGTGGTCGCCGACGTCCTGCGGGTCGCTGACGCGGCCGAGCAGCTCCAGCCGACCCGAGAGCAGCGCTTCGGACGGGGTGGGGCGCAACACGATGCCCGTCGGCGCGGCCCCAGGCTCCTGAAGGTCGACGACGGTGGTGCAGGCAACGAGCACGATGAGCGGAAGGGTTCGCATGCCCGGAGGGTAGCCCATGCGGGGCCTGCGACGCCACCGTCCCGTCAACCACGCGGGGGGGGGCTTGCGGCCCGCGTCCCCGGGATTACCGTCCCTCTACACCCGAGGCTGCGATGTCCTTCGAGAACCCCACCGACGCGCCCAACATCGAGCTCCCCGACAGCCTCGACATCCCGGTCCTCGCGATCCGCAACACCGTGATCTTCCCGGTGCTCGCGTTCCCGATCAACGTCGGTCGCGCGCAGTCCGTGCGCGCCGTCGAGCTCGCGATGGCCACGCCCGACAAGCTGCTCGGCATCGTCGCCCAGCGCGACGGCAAGACCGAGACGCCCGGACCCTCCGAACTCCACGCCGTCGGCACGATCGTGAAGATCCTCAAGATGGTGAAGATGCCGGGCAACAAGCTCAACGTCATCATCCAAGGCATCAGCCGGGCCGAGGTCGCGGAGTGGACGCAGACCGACGATGTCCTGCGCGCCCGCCTGCTCCCCCGCAAGCAGGAAGAGGCCAAGGGGGATGAGGTTCGCGCCCTGACGGCCACGCTCCGTGAGCTGGCGCAGCGCGTCATCGAGCTGTCGCCGTCGATCCCAGCCGAGGCCAGCTTCCTCGTCCGCAGCATCGAAGAGCCCGGCGTGCTCGCCGACGTCGTCGCGAGCAACCTGAGCATGTCGGGCGAAGACAAGCAGGACTTGCTCGAGACCTTTTCGACCCAAGAGCGGCTCGAGAAGGTGATCGCGCAGCTTCAGCGCGATCTGAACGTGTTGGAGGTCTCGACCAAGATCCAGTCCGAGGTCAAGGGCGAGATGGACAAGGCGCAGCGCGACTACTTCCTGCGCGAGCAGCTCAAGGCGATCCAGAAGGAGCTTGGAGAGGCCGACGAGCGCCAAGAAGAGTTCGACGAGGTGAAGAAGAACATCAAGAAGGCGCGGATGCCCAAGCACGTCGAGCAGGTCGCCGTGAAGGAGCTCAAGCGGATGGCACGCATGAGCCCGGGCGCCGCGGAGTACACCGTCAGTCGCACCTACCTCGACTGGTTGTGCGACGTGCCGTGGAACACCGAGTCCGAGGACCGCCTGGACGTGGGCGAGGCCGAGGCCGTCCTCGACGCTGACCACTACGGGCTCGAGAAGGTCAAGCGCCGCATCCTCGAGTACCTCGCGGTGCTCCAGCTCAAGAAGGACATGAAGTCGCCGATCCTGTGCCTCGTCGGGCCGCCCGGCGTTGGCAAGACGAGCCTCGCAAAGTCCGTCGCCCGCGCGCTCAACCGCAAGATGGAGCGCATCTCGCTCGGCGGCGTGCGTGACGAGGCCGAGATCCGCGGGCACCGTCGTACCTACATCGGCTCGATGCCCGGAAAGATCGTCAAGAGCCTCAAGAAGGCGGGGACGCGCAACCCGGTGTTCGTGCTCGACGAGATCGACAAGCTCGGCAACGACCACCGCGGAGATCCGAGCTCGGCGCTGCTCGAGGTGCTCGATCCTGAGCAGAACGACACCTTCCACGACCACTACCTCGACGTGGACGTCGATCTCTCTCGCGCGCTGTTCATCGCGACGGCGAACGTCGCCGACCAGATCCCCGG
>JBEIFN010000291.1:0-3872 GCA_040382435.1 Alphaproteobacteria bacterium | reverse complement strand
TCGCGGCCCGAGAGGTCGAGCGCACCGAGCACCGACGCGCCCGTCGCGCGCCAGGCCGCGACGAGCTGCGCGGAGGCGTTGGGCGCGCCGAACAGGTCGTCGGGGAAGGCGACGAGGGCCGGTCGGTCACCGACGTAGCGACGCGCCAACCTCAGGGCGTCACCGGTGCCGGTCATGCGCGGCTGGCGGACGAACTGAACTTCGAGGTCGCGGGGCGCGATCGCCGCCAGCTTGGCTGCGGCACCCTCTGCCGAGAAGACAGCCTCCAACTCGGGGTCTCGGTCAAACCAGTCCTCCAGGGACCGCTTGCGGCGGCTGGTGACGACGAGCAAGCGCCGCACACCGGCCCCGACCAGCTCCTCGACGACGAGGTCGAGCGCGGGGCGTGCGACGATCGGCAGCAGCTCCTTGGGCACGACCCGGGTGATCGGCAGAAACCGAGTGCCGTAGCCCGCGGCGAGGACGATGGCGGTGTCGAGCATGGACGGAGGCCCCCGTGGTCGGGTATCCCATTCGACCTTGCACGGGAGGCTCGATGCGGCTCGCCGGAATCTTGGGGGCGACCGCGGTCGCGCTCGGCGCGTTCGGCGCGCATGGACTCAAGTCGCTCGCCCACATCCAGGCGGACCCTGGGCTGTTGGCGACGTGGGAGACGGCGGCACGCTACCACCTCGTCATGGCGGCGGTGGTGGCGGCCTTGGCGGGTCGGCGTGTCCGGCTCGCGCGACGTCTGCTGCTCGCGGGCCTCACCGTGTTCTCGGGCAGCCTGTACGTACTCGTCTTGACCGAGCAGCGCTGGCTGGGGGCGATCACGCCGATCGGTGGCGCCCTGATGATCGCGGGCTTCGTCGTGCTCGCTGCGCGCGGTGAGCGGGCCTTGGAGACCTGACGATGGAGCAGATCTACGGCAACACGGCCGGACTCGGCACCGCCGAGAGTCGCGCGTTGCGCACCTTGTACCGCCGACGACTTCCGGCAGACGCGCTGTTTACGGCCGCGTTCCTCCGGGAGATGGGCGAGGTGAGCCGCCTCGTGGGCCGCCGGATCGGCGTCCTCGTCGACCGTCGGGGAGACGTCGACAAGGTCGTGGTTGGCGACGCGCATCGCGTCTACCTGCCCGATCTCGGCGCCCGCCGCGCCGGTGCTGCGCGCTTTCGCGGTGTCAGGCTGCTGTTGACGGCCCTGCGTCCGGGCGGGCTGAGTGACGAGGACCGCACCGACCTGCTCCTCTTGCAGCTCGACGCCGTGGCCGTCGTGCATGTGCGCGAGGACGGCGCTCCGATCTCGCTCCAGTGGGCGCATCTGCTCCCACCTGACGCCTCGGAGGTGCCGTGGCGTGTCGAGTCGGTGGCGGATGTCCACCGTTACGAGCTCGACTGGCGCGCCTACCTCAGCGACCTCGAGGCGCAGTTCAGTCGGAGTCCGCACCTTCGCAAGGTGGACGGCAAGGAGGGCGCGATCCTCGTCGGGATCACGCTGGGGCAGCCGCGCAAGGCGCGTCGACGGCTCGGAGAGCTCGCGCGGCTCGCGGAGACGGCGGGCTTTCGGGTGGTCGACCAAGTCCTGCAGAACCGGCCCCAGCTCGACGGGCGGACGTGCATCGGCCAGGGGCGGCTCGAACAACTCGTGCAGGATGCGATGCGGGTGGGAGCGGACGCGCTGTTGTTCGACCGCGAGCTGAGTCCGAGCCAGATGCGCAACATCGCGGAGGAGACGGAGCTCAAGGTCCTCGACCGCACGCAGGTCATCCTCGACATCTTCGCCCAGCACGCCACGACCCGCGCGGGCAAGCTGCAGGTCGAGCTGGCGCAGCTGCGCTACCTGATGCCGCGTCTGGCGATCATGCCGCGCGCGATGTCGCGCTTGACCGGCGGCATCGGCGGTCGAGGCCCTGGCGAGACCAAGCTCGAGATCAACAAGCGCCGCGCGCAGGAACGCTTGACTCGCCTCGAACGCGAGCTCGATGGGGTCGCACGGGAGCGCGCCACGCGGCGTTCCCGCCGCGAGAAGAACGAGGTCCCCGTCGTCGCGATCGTCGGCTACACGAACGCCGGCAAGTCGACGTTGCTCAACCGGCTGACGCGGTCCGAAGTGCTCGTCGAGGACAAGTTGTTCGCCACGCTCGACCCCACCTCGCGTCGGATGCGCTTCCCTGAGGAGCGCGAGCTGCTGATGACGGACACCGTGGGCTTCATCGAGGAGCTACCTGACACGTTGGTACGCGCGTTCAAGAGCACCTTGGAAGAGGTCAGCTTGGCCCACGTGCTCGTCCACGTGCTCGACGCGAGCGATGAGGAGGTCGAGCCGCACCTCGAAGCGACGCGCGAGATCCTCGGGGAGCTGGAGGTCACCGACAAGCCGACGATGATCGTCTGGAACAAAGCGGAGGTCACGGCACCCGAGCGTCTGCGCGAGCTGATCGACCGCTACGGAGGGCTCGCGGTCAGCGCGCTCACCGGCGAGGGGACCGAGGCGCTGCTCGCGCAGCTGGAACGTGATGTGTTTCGGGAGGCCGCTTCTCGCCGCGCGCGGGAGGCCAGCGAGGCCGCCGAACTCGATGCCGCGGCCGAGCCGGCATGGGAGGCGTGATGCGAGGCTGGCTCGTTTGGGGCGTGATCAGCGGCTGTGGCGTAGCGCTCCCACCTGCGCTCGATACCGCCACCCCATACGATGGTCCGACGTCGATCGAGACGGTGACGCTGACCTGCGACCGCGAGGCCGCCTCGTGGCGTGTCGAGGTTCAGACGACCGGGTGGTCGGCCGGCGGTACGCTTCGTTGGACGATCGACGGGGTGTATGTCGAGGAACATGCGACGCTACGCTCGGTGATGGCGGCGCCCGATGGGTCCAGCGATCGCCTCCGCGCGGACTTGTCGATCGTGGACGACTTCCGGGCCGCGGGAGCCAACGGCGACACCGTCTTCCTCTGTCGCGCCGTACCTGACGCGATCGTCTGGGTGTTCGATGGCAGTGGCGCGGTCGCGGACTGTGTGCAGATCGGCCCGCTCGCACCGGCGCTGTCGGCACTTCCCGGCGCGCCTGGCTGCACCCGCGTCTACGCGCCCCCAGCCGACGACACCGACGGCGCCGCCGCTCCCTGACGGCGATCGGCGAGCTCGGCGGCCCAAGCGAGCGCTGCGTGGAAGCTGGACGGGTCGGCGAGACCGGTCCCGACGAGTGCGTCGGCCGTCCCGTGGTCGACGCTGGTTCGGAGGATGCCGAGCCCCAACGTCCAGTTCACGCTCCGTCCAAAGTCCACGGCCTTCAGCGGGGCGAGGCCTTGGTCGTGGTACATCGCGACGACGAGATCGCCTTCGCCACGCATCGCTTGGAGAAACGCGGACTCCGCGCTGATCGGGCCGACCGCGTCGATCCCCTCGGCGCGCGCGCGGAGGACGGCGGGCGCAATGAGGTGTCGGTCCTCGTGTCCGAGGACGCCGTCGTCACCCGCGTGCGGGTTGAGGCCGCAGACGAGCACGCGAGGCGCGGCCAACCCGACGTCGTCGCGCAGCGCGCGTGCAGCGACGCGGACGGTATGAAGGACGCCCTCCTCGGTGACGGCATCGGCGACGTCGCGGAGCGGCAGGTGGACCGTGACGAGCGCGACCCGGAGCCTGCCGCCGACGAAGGCCATCACTGGGTGGTCGACGCCGCAGCGCTCTCCGAGACGTTCGGTGTGTCCTACCCAAGTGACACCGGCGGCGGCGAGGCGACCCTTGTGGATCGGTCCCGTGATCAAGGCCGCGGCCTCGCCCGCGAGACAGGCGTCGGTGGCTGCGTCAAGGGCACGGACCTCGATCGGTTCGGGGCCCACTGGCGGTACCCACACCGCGATCGCGGCGTCGGGGGTGCCCGCGGCCACCTGCAGCGAC
>JBEIFN010000290.1:0-3904 GCA_040382435.1 Alphaproteobacteria bacterium | reverse complement strand
CCGTAGCCGTCGGCGGGCGCCACCGCGACGTCGAACGCGTCACCGGCGGCCTTGCCGACCATCGCGGCTTCGAGTCCGGGAACGATGTTGCCGTGCCCGTGCAGGTAGGCCATCGCGCCGCGGCCATCGGAGGTGTCGATCACCGCGCCGTCGTCGCCGCGAAGGGTGTAGTGGAACAGGGCGACGCTGCCTTCGCCGATCACTTGGCTCATCTGACCTCCTAGGCCGCCGCGCGGCGCGGCCCCCCTACCGGAATGTCCGGTCGTCGGCCTCAGTGGCGACGCTTGGCCTCGCGGACGACGTCGCCGACGGTGTCGGGCAAGGTTCGGGTGGCGATCCACTGCTGGATCGACTGCGGGATGCTCCCTCCGACGTCGGCGCAGGCGCGGTATTGGACCTGCGTCCCCTCGCTATTGGCCACGAAGTCCCACTCTCCCCAGTTGGTCGGAGGCTCGACCGCGCCGCTGTCGCGCTCGCGGGCGCGGGTGACGAGGCTCGGGTAGGCGGACGCCGCGTCGATCCGCTGCCAGCGGAACCGCTCCGCCGTGCCGAGCACCGCCCGCTCACCGCGCAGCACCCAGAACCGGTCCGCGACCATCGTCCAGTTCGGGATGTTGATGTACTGCCAGAACTCCAACACGTTGCCCGACCGCTTGAGGGTCTCGGAGATCCCGAGGTCCGCGCTCGACCAGCGGGTGCTGCTCGGGATGTCCATCACGATCTCCATCAGGTGCGCGACGGGGACATCGGTCTGCAGCGTCCCGAGCAGGCAAGGGATGCCGTCGATCTCCTTGTGCCACACGCCGATCGAGCCGAATTCGCTCGACTTGGTCGTGATCGACTTCCACCCAGAGGTCGACGTCAACGACGTCCAGTCCGGGCTCCCTGCCATCGCCGCCGCCATCATCCATGCGATCATCGTTCCTCCGGTCATCGGTTCCCCGGACCCGTCAGCGCCGTGACAGCGTCCCGCACCGCGCAACAGTTTGCGCGCGTCGCAAGCTCCAACGCAAGCCCGAAGATCCGCCAACGCGACGGCACCGCGTTAGACCGGCTCAGAACCACGGAGTCGCCATGCTCTGCGCGCTGCGTCCCCTGCTGACCGCCGTCACGCTCACGGCGCTCGCTTCCACAGCGATGGCCGCCTCCGACGGCAAGAGCGAGGGCAAGAAGGTGATCGACCGCGTCGACGCCGACACCTTGGTCACGATGTTCGAGGCGCTCGGCGGAGAAGCCGTCGCCACCCGCGACGGTGCGGGTGACCCGACGATCGAGGGCATGCTCGAGGGCGTGCGCGTCGGCGTCTACTTCTACGGATGCCGCGGAAAGCCTGCTTGTCCCCTCATCCAACTCCGGGCCTTCTGGGACGAACCCGCCGCGCTCGCGCTGCTCAACGAGCACAACCGCGGCACCCTGCTCGGCCGCGCCTACCTCGACAAGGACGGCGACCCGACGTTGGAGTGGACGAGCCGGCTCGAAGGCGGGGTGACCCTCGACCACCTCCGCAGCGAGGTCGTGTGGTTCCAGAAGGCGATCCGCGACTTCCAAGCTCGACTCCACGACGCCCAAAGCCGGGAGACCCCATGACACGCCGCGTCCTCCTGCTGCCGCTCGCCCTGCTCGGATGCTCCGTGCCCGACACCGGCGACCCCTGCACCACCGAAGCCCGCGCGAGCGTCCAATTGTTGGTCACGCCAGACCAAGAGACCGCCCCTGACCTGACGTTGACGTACACCGTCGACGGCGGCGCCGAGGCCGACTGCACCTGGGTGGCGCGCGGCGAGGCGGTGTGCGGTTTCGAGGAGACCGGCGCGTTCGTCGTAACCGCCACGGCGACCGGCTACGCCACGGCGACGTTCACCGCCGATGTGCTCGCGGGCGAATGCCACGTCGAGACTGTTAGCGGCACGCTCACCCTCGACCCGCTCTGACCGCCGCTCAGCGCGTGTACCCCGAGAGCCCGCGGTAGCACTGGACCTGGAGCGCGAACGCGCCTTCGGCCGCTCCGACGCCCTCGACGGCAACCAGCCAACTGCTCTCGCCCTGGCTGACGACCTCGACGAACTCGCGCCTCGGGCCATCCCACCGGTTCATCTCGCAGGTGTGAACGATGCTCCCCAAGTCGGGACAGCTCGCGCCAGACCACCGCATCGCGGCGAGATCGAGGTCAGCACACGGCGTGTCGAGCGTGATGACCGCGTGCCACTCGCCGGGGGGCATCACGAGCCGGTAGATGCGCTCGTCGCCGCCGGACCAGTCGCGGGTGTTGGGCCAGCACTGGTTGTGCTCGTAGAACGCGCCGTCAAAGGCACGAACGCCGCCCAGCGTGTGCCCGACCACGACCTCCTCGCAGTGGATCTCGGCCGTGACACAACCCTCGGAGACCGGCCCCCCGGTCCGCAGGTCGTCGCAATGCGCCGCGTCGAGCGCGGGCGGCGGAAGCGGCGTGTTGCCGCCGCGAAAGATCTCCGACAGGCTCCGGCGCGCCTTGGGAGGCGTCGCGCCCTGAAGCCCTGCAGCGACGCCCTGAGGCAGGTGACCGGTGCCCGACGACGCGCCGACCCATGCCGCGAGCCCGACGCCGAGCAAACCGGCGCCGAGGATGATCAGGCCTGCGCAGCCGAGCGCGCGCGCCACGTCCTCCCGCCGCGGACTCACGGCGACACACCGAGCGGCGACTGGTACCCCGCCAAGCCAGCGTAGCAGTCGACGGACAACGCGAACGCGCCCTCCTGCGCCGCGATCCCTTCGACGACGACCATCCAAGCGGGCGTCCCCTGGCTGACGATCTCGACGAACTCGCGCTTGGGCCCGTCGACCTTGTTGAGCTCGCAGCGGTCGACCGTCTCCGACCCGGTGGGCAACGAAGCCGCCGACCAAGGGAAGGCCGCGAGGCTGAGGTCGGCGCAAGGGCTGTCGAGGGTCACCACGGCGTGGACCTCGCCCTCCGGGAGCGTCAGGCGAAAGACGCGCTCGTCACCGCCATCCCAGTCGCGCGTGGCCGGTGCGCACTGGTTTCGCTCGTAGAACTTGGTGTCGAACCGCTTCCCGCCCCCCGCAGTGTGGCCCGTGACACGAGAACCGCACCCGAGCGCGCCGGAGCTGCCGTCTGCGGCCATCGGCCCCCCGGTGGTGATCGAGGCGCATCCCTGGGTCGTCAGCGTGGGCGCGGGCAGCGGCGTGTTGCCGCGCGGCCCGCCGGCCATCAGCGACGGTGCCCTCGGCGGCGTCGCGCCGGACGCCACCGCCTCGGTCTCCGGGGACGCCGACGGCGATCCGGACGGAGCCGACGTCTCGGGCGCGGTGCCCGAACCGCACGCGACGCAGAACCCAGCGACCCCAGCCCACATCGCGCGCATCCCGCCCCCCGGCTTGGGGCTAACCCCGCCGCGCCAAGGGTCCAGCGCTCAGCGGCCCGAGAGACGCGCTTCCTCCGCCAGCAGCTCGGCGAGCGACAGCGAGAACGTGTCGGCGGTGGTTCGCCAAGCCCAGTTGCCCTCGGCGACCCCGGGCGTGTTCATCCGGGCTTCGGCGCCCAGCCCCAGGACGTCCTGCCAGGCGCAGATCACGGTGTCGGCGACCGAGCGCCACGCAAGACGCAGCATCGTCGAAGCCGGATGCTTACCGTCGGTCCGCGTGTAGCGGCGGAAGTGATCCCGCGTCGGTTCATCGCTGTCGGCGTACCAAGCGGCGACCGGCGCGTTGTCGTGGGTACCCGGGTAGACGACGAGGTGCGGACGATGGCGGTGCGGCAGGTAGGCGTGATCGGGCGCGCGGCGCGCGTCGGAGAAGCCAAACTGCAGGATCGCCATGCCGCGCAGCCCAAAATCGTCGCGCAGCGCCTCGACGTCGGGCGTGATCACGCCGAGGTCCTCGGCGAGAAAGGGGAGCGAACCCAGCCGGT
>JBEIFN010000289.1:0-3907 GCA_040382435.1 Alphaproteobacteria bacterium | reverse complement strand
CGGATCGAGATGTGCACCATGTCGATCCCGTTTTCTTCACGCACCCCATCGAGCGCGGCTTCATACGCGTCCGCGATCGCGGCACGCTCCTCGAGCGTCGCCTCCGGCGGCACGCTGAGCGCGATCTCAAAACTCAGCGGTCCGCCCTCCTCGCCCGGGGTGCACTGAACGCCAGGAACCGCGACGAAGACCGTGAGCAGGAACAAGCTGAACGCCCCGGCCACCACATCACCGGGCCGGGCCATCCAGTAGGCGAGGCTGCGCGCATACCGCTCGGCGAGGCGGGCCACCCATCGAGGCTCCGGCACCGGCGTGCTCGGGCCAAGCCGCGCCGAGGCGAGCGGCGAGAACGTCAACGCGACGAGCAGGCTGGCGCCGAGACTGAGGATCACGGGGATCCCGAGCTCGCCGAGGAAGAACGAGACCGACGCATCGGCCGTCATCAGGATGACGGGCAGGAACACGATCATCGAGGTGAGCGTGCTCGCCGTGACCGCGAGGCTCACGCTCGCCGTCCCCGCCACGGCAGCGTCCTCGGCCGACTCCCCCTCCGCGCGGCGCTGGGCGATCGCCTCGACCACGACGATCGCGTTGTCCACGACCATGCCCACCGCTAGCATTAGCCCCATCATCGCGATGAGGTTGAGCGTGCCGCCGAGCGCGGCGATGCCGAGCAGCGCGAGCAACAGCGAGAACGGGATCGCGAGGCTGACGAGCAACGTCGTACGCAGGTCGCGAAAGAAGACCCACAGGATCGCGACGCTCAGGAGCGCACCTTGGAGCAGGGCGTCGCCCAGCTGGCCGGTGCTGCCTTCGATCGCATCGCCCTGATCGAAGAAGATCGGGAACGCGCTGCCGGCAGCGCGCGGATCCTCGGCGAGCTCGTCGAGCGCCGCGCGAACGTCGGCCGCAACCGCCACCGTGTTGGCGGTCGACTCCTTGCGTACGCCGAACGCGACCGCCTGCCGCCCGTCCAGCCGCTCGATCGGGCCCGAAGCGAGGCGCCCCACGCCGACGTCTGCGATGTCGGCGAGCCGCAGGTCGGGGCCTCCTTGGGCAAGCGTCGGCAGCGGGTAGCGGCGGATCGCGTCGACGTCCGAAAGGGTCGCAAGCGAACGCACCCGGACGACGCGCCCGTCCTCGACGAAGCGGCCCCCCGAGAGCTGGAAGTTGTCGGTCTGTAGACTCGCCTGGGCGCGCCCCAGATCCACGCCATGCGCCACGAGCCGGTCGCGATCCCACTCGACCATCACGGCGCGGCGCGACAAGCCAAACACATCCACGCTCGCGACACCGGGGATGCGTTCGAGGCGCGGAATCAGGACATCATCGACCAAGCGCGCCGGCTCGTCGAGGTCTTCGCCGAAGGTGACGGCCCCCCACAAGATCGGCTCGTCTGACGGGTCGAACTTGGCGACGAAGTACCGATCGACGTCGTCGGGCAGGTCCGGAAGCGCGCGCTCCACCCGGTCGACGACGTCGTTGTACGCCTCGGACATCGCGATGTCCGACGAAAACGTCAGCGTCGCGCGGGCCATGCTGGTCGATGCCCGCGTCTCGATCTCGGTGAGGCCCGGGATGGTCGCGAGCTGGTCAGTGAGCGGGCGAAGGATCAGCTCGTCGACCTCGGCGGGCGAGGCGTCCTGCAACGGCAGCCGCACCCAGAGGACGCGCGGCTCAAACCCCGACGGGAGCAGCTGCAACGGCAAGCGCGACCAAGCGAGCACGGACAGGACGAGCAGCGCGAGCAGCACCACGCTCGTGCCGACCGGCCGCCGGACCGAGACCGACGGGAGCAGCGCCGCGAACCCACCGCTCATGACGGATCGTCGCTGAGAGGCGGCGGGCGACGGCGCACGCGCTCGACCGCGACCATCAACGCCGGCAACAACCCGAGCGTCAGCAAGGTCGAGCTGATCAAGCCGCCGACGATCGCCACGGCCATCGGACGCTGCAGCTCCGCACCCGCCCCTTGCCCGGCCAGCAGCGGCAACAAGCCGAGCACCGCCGTGGACGTCGTCACCAAGATCGGACGAAGGCGGGTACGTGCCGCGATGCGGACCGCGTCCTCGGGACCGTGTCCCTCCTCGGCGAGCTGGTGCATCGCATCCACGAGCACGATGGCGTTGTTGACCACGACGCCCGCAAGCACGACGACCCCCAGCCCCGCGACGACCGACATCGCCGTTCCCGACACCCACAAGCCCGCGACGACGCCGACCAGACCGAGCGGGATCGACAGCAGCAACACCAAGGGCTGCACGAGATCCTCGAACGTGATGGCCAAGATCACGTCGACCAGAAAAATCGCGAGGGCCAATGCGAACAGCATCTGACCAAGGCTCGCGTCGAGATCGCGCACCTGGCCGCCCAGCGCCCACGCCTCGGTGCCCGTGAGCGCGAGCCCCTCGGCCACCGTCGTCAGGCGCGCCGCCGCATCCGAGAGATCAAAGCCCGCCAAGCCGGCGCGGACCACCACAGCGCGCTGCTGGTCGACGCGGCGGATCTCGCTGGGCCCCACGCCCTCGTCGAGCGTCGCCACCGCCTCGAGCGGCACCAGCGGCCTGAGATCGGGATGCACGTTGAGCCGCGCGAGCTCCTCGCGGGCATCAACCGCGGAGGCGTCGAGCTGAACACGTAGGTCGAGGCGCTGGTCGCCGCGGTGCAGTTCGGTCGCGACGGCCCCTTGAAGACGGTCTCGCACGCGGGTGGCGACGGTGCGGGTGTCGAGCCCGAGCCGCGCGAGCCGCTCGCGGTCGTACGAGATGCGGACCTCGGGGTTTCCGGGCACGAGACTGCTCGCGACGTCGCGGAACGCGCCGTCCGACGCCACGGCCGCGGCCCCCTGCGCACCCAGCGTGGCGAGCCGATCGAGGTCGTCGGAGAACAGCACCAGCTCGACCGGCGTCTCTACGTCGAGCAGGGCAGGCCGGCGAAACACCACGCGCGTCTCGGGCAGCTCGTCGTAGGCGGCACGGAGGTCGTCGAGAACCCGCGCCTCTCGGGCCGCGAGATCTCCGCCTTGCACGAGCACCAACCGCAGGCGGGCCGTATGCTCACCTTCATCCTCCGCCGCGTCGGCACGACCGTCCGAGCCAACGGTCGCGAGCACGTGCGCGACGTCGGGATGCGCGCGAGCGATCGCCTCTGCGCGGTCCGCCACGGCGGCCGTTCGCTGAAGCGGCGCGCCGACGGGCAGCGACAAGGTGGCCGTGAGCCGACCCTGGTGCACTTCGGGGAGCACCTCCGCACCCAGCTGTCCCGCGCCGAGCGCCGCGAGCAACAGCGCGAACAGGCCCGCCCCGAGCAGCCGCCCCGGCCGCGCGAGGCCCGCGTCGAGCAGCGCGGCATACCGCGCCGCGAAGGCCTCGAACCCGGTCTGAAACGCGTCTCCCACGCGCTCGATCGGCGACCAGAGCCGCGCCAGCAACCCACCGGACCCGCGACCGAGACGCAGGCCCACCCGGAGCGCGCCACCGCCCAGCCAGCCCGCCATCGCCAGCCCGCCGAGCAGCACCGCGCGCAGCAACGCCCACGGCCACCCCAGGTGGGCGAGCCAGCGGGAAGCGGTCGCCGCGCGATGTCGCGACAGCTCCGCACGGAACGCGCGCCATGGGCTCGGCAGCGAGGCCAACGCCAGGCCCGTACCTGCGCGCCCTTCCCACGTCAGGCCTGCGAGCATCGGGACGAGCACCACGCCCGTCGTGAGGCCGGCGAGTTGGGCACCGATGACGGCCACCGCGAGGTCGCGGAACAGCTCCCCCGCCATGCCCTCGACGAACAGGATGGGACCAAAGACCGCGATCGAGGTGAGCGTGCTCGCCGACATCGCGACCGCGACCTCGGACGTTCCCACGGCCGCCGCCTCGGACAGGTCCGTGCCTGCGTCGCGGTGCCGCTGGATGTT
>JBEIFN010000288.1:0-3915 GCA_040382435.1 Alphaproteobacteria bacterium | reverse complement strand
GTCCGCCGCCTGACGCGATGGCGGCGTCGACGCCTTGCGAAGCGAGCGGGTCGAGGTGTCGCTGTAGGGTGTCGAGGTAGCCGAGCGCGGAGCGACCCGCGACGTCGCGTCCGTCGAGGAGGACGTGCAGCCGGATTCGTCCGACACCTGCGCGCGCCGCCCCCGTCACGAGCGCCAACAGGTGGTCGATGTGGCTGTGGACGCCACCGTCGCTGAGCAACCCGAGCAGGTGTAGCGTCGCGCCGGGCGCGCGTGCCCCTGCGCAGAGCCAGTGCCACGTCGCGCCTTGAAACAGCGCCCCACTCGCGAGCGCGTTGGCGATCAAGCTCGCGCCCTGCTCGATGACCCGCCCAGCCCCCATCGTGTTGTGGCCGACCTCGGAGTTGCCCATGTCCCCGTCGGACGGCAGGCCGACAGCGCGTCCGTGCGCCGCGAGTCTCAGGTAGGGTGCCTGGGCGAGCAGGGCGTCGAGGTGAGGCGTCCGGGCGGCTGCGACCGCGTCGTCGGGTGCGCCGTCCGGCCCGAGCCCCACGCCGTCGAGGATCGCCAGCACCACGGGCCCCGTCTGCATTGCCATGTCGCACCTCCACGCGGCTGTGACGCCGCGCCGTCACGTTGTCACACGTTCGTCGCACAAGGTCTGCCCGATCGTCGTTGTCACCGACCGTGGTTCGAGCATAGCCGGGGGACATCTGGAGGGCCGATGTTGGAAGGCTTCACGTGGCTGTTGATCGCGGTCATCGCGATCGCGCTGGTGTTCGACTTCACGAACGGCTTTCACGACGCCGCGAACGCGATCGCGACCTCGATCGGAACCCGCGCGCTGACGCCGACCGTCGCGCTCGCGATGGCGGCGGTGCTCAATGTGGCTGGCGGGCTGATCTACGAGCCGAAGGTGGCCGACACGATGACCAAGATCGTGACGCCGGAGATCGCGAGCCAGGAGCTCGTGCTCGCCGCATTGATCGGCGCGATCTTCTGGAACATTTTGACGTGGTACTTCGGCATCCCGTCGAGCTCGTCGCACGCCTTGATCGGCGGCCTCGTGGGCGGTGCGTTTGGTGCCAGCTTCGATGCCGGCACCGTTCAGTGGGACAACGTGCTCGAGAAGGTCATCTACCCGACGATGATCTCTCCGGTCACCGGGCTGATCGTGGCCTCGTTGGTCACGGCGGTGCTCTACCGCCTTGTTCATGGCGGCACCTCGGTGCTCGAGTTCGCCGTCGTGCGCTTCCTCTCGCTCGCGATCATCGGATCGTTCTTCGCGTTCTTGCTCCACCTGTTCATCGCGGAGCCGCTGGCAGCGCTCGACGTCGCCGAGCTGCCGTTCGCCCTCTTCTACCTGCCTGCCCTTCCCGCGGCCTGGTGGACGATGCAGCGCGTCATCGGTCGTGGTCCGCACCGCGTCAACGGCGTGTTCCGCATCCTGCAGACGCTCTCGGCCGGGTTCATGGCGCTCGAACATGGGCACAACGACGCGCAAAAGACGATGGGCATCATCACGCTCGCGCTCGTCGCAGAGGGTCAGATCGGCAAGGAGGACGGTGTCCCGCTGTGGGTCAAGCTCGCCTGCGCCACGGTGATCGGCCTTGGCACCTTCTCGGGTGGCAAGCGCATCATCAAGACGATGGGCATGAAGCTCGTCAAGTTGGAGCCGATCGACGGCTTTGCCGCCGAGACCGTCGCCGCGAGCGTCATCCAGGTCGCGGGACAGCTCGGCATGCCGATCTCCACCACCCACGCCATCACCGCCTCGATCACCGGGGTGGGGGCCACCAAGCGCATCAGCGCCGTGAAGTGGGGCGTCACCCTCAACATCCTGTTCGCTTGGATCGTCACGCTGCCGGCCGCAGCGGCGATCGCGGCGGGCGCCTACCTCATCATCCATCGCCTCGCCTGAAGGACGGTCCACCCATGGAATTCAATCTGATCCCGAAGAACGACGCCTATTTCGCGGACTTCGACGAGGTGGTCGTGATCATCAAGGAGATGGTCTCGGTCTTCCAGAAGCACATGGAAGGCCCGATCCCCAGCAACATCCACGAGATCGCGGCGGCCTACGAGAAGAAGTCCGACGTCGTGGTTCGCCGCTGTATGGAGCGCCTCAACGCGTCGTTCGTCACACCGATCGAGCGTGAGGACATCCTCGCCCTGATCAACGAGATCGATGACGTTGCCGACGGCCTCGAGGGCGCCGCGAGTCGCCTCGACATGTACGGTTTCGTCGAGGTCAACGACGTGGTCCGGGCGCAGCTCGCCGTGCTTCAGCGCGCCATGGTCTCAGTTGGCGAGGCGGTCCGAGCGCTGCGCACGCTCGACGCGGTCATGATCCATGCCAAGGTCGCCGAGCTCAACGGGCTCGAAAAAGAGGCCGATAAGGTGTTCCGTGACGGACTCCGCGCCTTGTTCGCCTCTCGCCCCGATGCCGTCGACCTGCTCCGCTGGAAGGAGATCTACGAGATCCTCGAGGATGCAGCAGACGCCTGCCGCGCGATTGGGCGCACGGTCTACCACGTGCTGGTCCGCCACTCCTGAGGTTTGGGGCTGCGTCCGTGTGTGGTAGCGTCGCGCCGCCTGGAGGCGCGATGTTCCTCGACATGAACCGGACGCAGTGGACGGTGCTGTTCGCGGCTTGGCTCGGCTGGGGTTTCGACATCTTCGACGGGCTCCTGTTCAACTTCGTCGCCCCAAATTGTGTTCCGACGCTGCTCGGCCTGCCGATCGGCTCGGAAGCGGCGCGGGCTGCGACGCTGTACTGGACCGGGGTTCTCTCCAGCGTGTTGCTGCTCGGCTGGGCGGTGGGCGGCGTCGCGTTCGGGTGGGTCGTCGATCGGCTGGGCCGCACGCGAACGCTGTTGCTGACGATGTTGCTCTACAGCCTCGGGACGGCGCTGTGTGCGGCGGCGCCGAACATCGGCGTGCTGGTCGTCTGTCGTGTGATCGCGAGCCTTGGGATCGGCGGGGAGTGGGCCGCGGGCGCCAGCCTCGTCGCCGAGGTCGTGCCCGAGCACCGTCGCGTCGAGGCCGGCGCGTTGCTCTACACGTCGGCGCCCCTCGGCCTGTTCCTCGCGACGGAGCTGACGCGCTACATTCAAGGCGACTTGTTCGCGGGTACGCCGGAGACGGCGTGGCGCTGGGTGTTCCTGTGCGGACTGCTTCCCGCCGTGGTCGCGCTCGTCGTTCGGACGTTTGTCGAGGAGCCTGAGCGGTGGAAGGACGCAGCCGCCGTCCCACCGCGGCTGTCGGAGCTGTTCCTGCCGGCTTGGCGGCGTCGGACGGTGACGGGGTTGTTGCTCGCGCTCACCGCGCTGCTGATGTGGTGGTCGGTGAACGCGTTCCTGCCTGTGGTGGCCCGCGGCCTTGCCGGGCGTCACGCGGTGAGCACCGCCCTGGAGCCACGGGAGGCGGCGGCGTCGGCCGAGGCGTGGGTCGCGCACGCGACGAACCGGTTCAACCTCGGGGGGTTCCTCGGGACGCTCGCTGCGGTGCCGATCGCCAAGACGCTGGGGCGTCGGGCGATGTTTGGTGGCTACTTCCTCGCGGCCGCTGTGGCGATCGCGGCAACCTTCGGTCTTCCGGTGTCGGACGAGACAAGACTCGACCTGTTCTTCGCCGTCGGGCTGACCACCTTTGGTGTTTTTGGGAGCTTTACCTTCTACTTGCCCGAGCTGTTCCCGACGAGGCTGCGCGCGACCGGCGCAGGCTTTTGCTACAACGCGGGTCGGGTGGTGGCCGCCGTTGGGCCGTTTTTGGTGGGTGCGGTCGCCGGGGCCGGGGCGGACGCGTTGTCCCGCGCGCTCGAAGTCCTCACGTGGGTGGCGTTGATCCCGCTCACCGGCGTCCTGCTCGTCCCCTTCATCTACGAGACGCGCGACGTCGTCCTCGCGGACTGATCCGCCGCGCGCTACGTCGCGG
>JBEIFN010000287.1:0-3922 GCA_040382435.1 Alphaproteobacteria bacterium | reverse complement strand
GACGTTGAGATCCTTCAGGGTCTCCTTGCGCTGGCGCTGGCGCTCCTCCTCGAGGAGGACGCGGCGGGACAGCACGATGTTGCCGCGGCGCTTGTTGAACTTGATGATCTTGAACTGAAGGTTCTCGCCAATGTACTTGTCGAGGTTCTTGACCGGGCGGAGGTCGACCTGCGAGCCGGGGAGGAACGCCTTGACGCCGATGTTGACCGACAAGCCACCCTTGACGCGGGCGATGACCGAACCGACGACGATCTCGTCGCGCTCGACGGCCTTGCTGATCTCGTCCCACGCCTTCATCAGGTCGGCCTTCTCCTTGCTCAGGATCAGGGCGGGCGTGTCTTCCTTCATCGACGGGAGGTAGACGTCGACCTCGTCGCCGACCGCCACCGTGAGCTGACCTTCGCCGTCGGTGAACTCGTCACGCGAGACGTAGCCCTCAGCCTTGTAGTTGATGTCGACGACAACCCAATCCTCAAGGATGTCGATGACGCGGCCCTTGACGACGCTCTGCTCGCGCACGCCGCGCTCGCCGAGGTAGTCGGTCATGAAGGAGCCGATCGCGCCGGTGTCGAGCTGGCCGAGCGGGATGTCGAGAAGTTGATCGAGATTCATCCGAAGTTCCTGGGAGGCACTTGGCCTCGTCGGGGTGGAGCGGAAAGAGGAGAACCGGCGGGTCGAACGGAGGGCTCCATCCCCCCACGCACGCGTGGACCCACGGTGTCGGGCGGAGAGCCTCCACCCCGCGCGCGTGCCGTGAAGACGCCCCCGAAGGCGGCTCCCCGGCGCCGACAGGACTGCCAAGTCCACGCCGCGCGAGCGCGCGGACGTTAACCCGACAGGGCCACCTCGGACAGGGCCGACCGGCCGAATTTGGGCCTAGAACAGCGCGACCAGGGTGACGACGACCGCGGCCAGCACGACGCCCGTCACGGCCAGCGCGCGCCGCAGCCGGGTACGCTTGCCGAGAAGCCACAAACCGGTGCCAGCGGTCCCGACCGAAAGCGCGGCGACACCATCGATCAGCCACGCCGAAGCCCCTCGCCCCCGGTGGGCTTCGATCAGCGAGAAAGCGGTCGGATAGCGCAGCACCCACACGGTGGCGCCCATTCCGTCCCCGTCGACGGCGACCGTCGTCAGGCCGCCAAGCTGCTCCAACCGGTACGCTTCCTCCGCATCGGCGCGGCGCGGCGGCTCCTGCACGCGGCCGGGGAATCGGTCGATGACGGCCTGACGACGCGCCTGCGGGGTGTCGCCCAGACGCCAAGCCGCCTCTCTGCGCCCCGCGTAGGCGACCGCGGCGCCGTCCAAGCACGCCCAACGCGTGTCCTCCACGTCCACCCACCACAAGCCGTCGGTGTGCACGGCCGGCGCCGAGACGCCAAGCCAAGACGTGAGCACCGCGCCATCACACGGCGCGTCGAGCGGTGTGGCGTCGCTGAGCGCCTGCCGATCGACCCGCGGATGAAACCACTCGCGGTGCCGTGCCATGAAGCCCGTCGACGCGAAGAAGACCAGCGACAGCGACAGGAGCGTCGACGCCACAAGATGTGCGTCTGCGACCGTCGGCCGACGCCCAAGGCTCACGGCACGCAGGCCTGCATGCACGCGCCCATCGCCTCGGGCGGCTTGCCCTCGCACGCGGCCATACACGCTTGCATCCCCTCGATCTTCTTGAGCTCGGGACCGAGCTTGGCTTCGATCTCCGCCACTTTTTTGTCGGCCGCCGCCGCGGCGCGCTCCCCGACGGCCTGGAACTTGCCCTGCATCGCGATCGCCTTGGCTTGGCACGCGGGCGACAGCCCCTTCATGCCACCGATCGCCAACGCCGACTGACTCGCGGCCATACCGAGCTGCGCGAGGCGCGCCCCCTGCTGCGGATCCATCGGGTCACCGGCCTCGAACGCCGCGACGTATGTCTCGACCGCCTCGAGGTGCCGATCGAGTTCACCACACGTGAGCGCATCGAGCGCGCCCGCCTCTGCACCCGCCGACGCACCGGAGGCCGCGGCCGGAGCAGCCCCCTCACCCGTCGGGTCGGTGGCAGCCGTCGGCGCGCCACCACAAGCCACCATCGTCATCCACAACGCGATCGCCAACCTCTGCATCTCGGCCTCCTCGAGGGGATCCTCGCTCGCCCCGCGAAGTGTAGCCCACGACAGGCGTCACGGACCGGCGAGTACCGGTAGCTCCAACAAGAGCTCGACCGGGTAGTGATCGCTGACGCGGCGCGTAAGGTCCGTCCCAAGCCCCAACGCCCGATCGAACAGGAACGGCGCTGCGCTCCCTTCCACGACCCGCGACGTCAGGTCCCCGTGCGTAACGAGACGGTCATACGCACACAACGTCGACGTCGTCGTGGTGTCGGCCGCGTCATCGATCCACCACGCATACGACGGATCCGTCCTCGTGGGCAGTGCGGCCATCTCCCGAGGCGTCAGGTACGTGCACGATGCGTTGAAGTCCCCCAACATCAAGATGTTCGGATCTCCCCAAGCATCGAGCGCGTCAACCTCAACATCGCCGAGAAAGGAGAGCTCGACGGGTGCATCTTCCGGGGCCGCATGCAAGGGGATCGTGACGAAGGTGTAAGCGTCGTCCAACGTGGCGAAGCGTGCAACGAACGGCTCCCTCTCGAACTGATCCATCGACGGCTCCAGGCCGTCCTCGTAATGGTAAGTGTCGAGCAACTTGAGTCGGTCTTCGCGGAAGATGTACGCATATTGCTCTTTGCTTCGGGTACGTCCGAGCCGGTTGGAGGCCACCACGGTCCAGCCGACGCCTGTCGCATCGAGGCGTGCTTCGAGATCGAGGAGCGACGCGCCCGACGCGTCGCGGACCTCTTGCAGCAGGACGAGGTCGTAGCGCCCCATCGTCGCGACGATCGCCTCGGGAACGCCAACGGTCGCCATCTTGGACAGCCCGAAGACTTGGGCGTTGAAGGCACCGACGCTGACGATGATCGGATCGGGTGGGGGCGGAGGCGGCGGCGGCACAGCGACGCCGAGCTCGTACACGCGTGCGCCTGGCCCAGACGCAACAACGCCGTACGCCTTTTTCAGGGAGACGCGCAGGGTACGGACCTGCCCGACGTAGGCGTCCAGGGGGACGTTCACGTCAACCGGCCCCGCGCCCGCCGCCGTGGTCTCCCACAGCACGGTGAAGGGATCGGTGACTGCGGCGTTTGCGTTCGCGATCTCCACCGTCAACGACGCATAGCCGGCGAGCAGCTCGACCCGCCCCACGAGCGAGGGCTGGGTCGCACCCGTCAGGTCGACGCCCGACGTGAGGCGCCAGTAGTACGTCGACTTTGTCGCCGTGGGGTTCGTCACGGCCGCGACGTCACCGTTAAACGACGAGGTCGTCCAGCCCGGCGTGGTGCTGGTGCCGATCCGCTGAGGATACCCCGTCCACCCCCCGAGACCGGCGTCGAAGGCCTCAACCTCGAACGCCGAAGCCGGGCCTACCATCCAAACGGCCAGCAGGAGGATCCACAACACCCGAAGTCCATGCAGGGTACGCATCAGTCCGACCTCCGGCCTGTCAACCGTCCAACCGTCGACTCCGCACGGAAGATCCCTTCGATACTGCCGTCTTCGTGATCGATGTTCGCCTCGGCCAAGACCGCCCAGTCCGCCGCGTTGGACGCATCGAGCAGCACAATCGTGCCATCGTCGGTAACGACACCACGGATGTCCGCACGGAACCCGGATGCAACGGCGACCGTGGTCGTCAGCCTGCCCTGCTTGACCTCGACGACCGTGGCTCCGATCTCCTCGTCGCCAGCAGTCAGCGCGAGCGCGTAGGTGCCGTCGAAGAGGCTGCTGGGATCCTGACCGCGTAGCCGGCCGTCCAGGGTTCCAGAGAATCGGCCCTCCTGGCCGTCGATACGGTAGACCCCTTCGACGACGCCATCGCCGGCGCG
>JBEIFN010000286.1:0-3927 GCA_040382435.1 Alphaproteobacteria bacterium | reverse complement strand
TGCTGCGACACGAGGGGCAAGCGCTCCGCGAGCCCCACGACCGTCGCGGACGGAGCGACCACCGGCTGACCGTCCGCAGCATCCAAGCGCTCCGTCGCCGCGAGGTGCCGCACCGCCGTGGCGGCCAAGGTCAACCCAAAGATCGGCGGCATCCACGGCACCGTCCCCTGCACTTGGAACCGCCGGTCGCACGAGTTCGGACTGTTGGCCTTGTCGGGGCAGATGCAGACGAAGTCGTCCTGGACCTCACGGTCGAGGGTCTGCGGGGGCTCGTCCGTCCATACGCACGTCACACCAGAGGTGATGCCGCGATCGCGAAGGCCGACGCGGACAAGACGCGCAAAGGGATCGGTGTGGGTCTGCGCGATGTCGGTCACACGCACGCGCGTGGGGTCGAGCCGGCTGCCCGCGCCCATCGAAGCGAACACCGAGAGCCCGCGCCGAACGCACGTCTCCAGCAAGTCAAGCTTCGCCGCCAGGTTGTCGATGCCGTCGATGACCGCGTCGTAGCGTCGATCGAGGATCGCATCGCGGGTGGTGGCGTCGTAGAACCAAGGCAGGGCGCGAACCTCGGCTTTGGGCTGAATCGCGCGAATCCGCTCCTCCATCAGCGCGGACTTCGACTGCCCGACAGTGTGGCGAGTGGCATGCAGCTGCCGGTTGATGTTGGTCAAGCACACCCGGTCAAAGTCGACGATCGTGAGGCGCTGCACACCGGCCCGTGCCAACGCCTCGGCGGCGTAGCTGCCGACCCCACCGAGTCCGACGACCAGCACCTCGGCCGCGGACACCCTGCCAAAAGCCTCACGGCCCAGCAGCAGCTCCGTCCGTTGCAGGGCGTGCATCCGCATCTTCGACCTCCTCGCGCGACCTAGCCCGCTGCGGCCAACGCCGCGACCACCCCCACCGCCGCGAGGGTCGGCCACAGGTCCACGTCGTCCCCTTCGACGACGAACACGCCGAGGTCCGCCACGACGAGGGTGGCCGGCTCCTGCGCGCGAAACCAGCCCCCGTCGCCGACAAAGCCCGGTTCGGGGAGCCGCCCGGACGCCCAAGCCGCGCGCGTTGGGGCATCGGGCAGCACCGCGCCGGCCCGGCGCGCGGTCAGCCACGGCACCGGGCGCAGCCACTCCACGTCGAAGCGCTCGTGCCGGAACCACGTCGCCATCCAGTCCGCCACCGTCGACGGCGCCCAAGCGCCAACCTCGGCCGTTGGGTCACCCCGGAGGGGGGCATCGAGGAGGACGACGGCGCGCACGCGGTCCCTCGCGGGCACGACGGCCGCCATCGCGCGGAGCCAGCGCAACCCATCGAGACCCTCCAAGCACACGACCCACCCGTCTGCCCCCTCAGCGGCAAGGACCTTGCGCGCAAGGCCGAGGACCGCGTCGCGCTCACGCTCGTCGAGACCGATGAGCGCCTGGTCGTCGATGGCATCACCGTCCAACTCCGCCCCCAGCGGGGCCTCCGCGAGGTGCAGGACACCGACACCCGCGCGGCGCGCACGTGCGCCCCACGCCGACTCGGAGGGGAACGCCGCGACGTCAGGTCCAAGGAGCGCCGACAAGGGAGGCATCGACACGGGCGCCGCCGTCATCGCCACCCACCGCGCTTCTGCCGTCGGCAACGCAGCGAGCTGCTCGACACGGCGACGCATGTCCTCGCTCCACCCGCCGACCGGTGCAACCGCGTCGCCCGCGATCCGACGCTCCGGCTCAGGGATCTCGCCGCTACCGGTCCCACCGCGCGCCCGCCAAGCTGCCTGGGCGACGGCCGCGAGCGAAGGAAACACGGGACGCGGCGCCGCAGCGACGAGTGAGGCGGCGTACAACGCGACGGTCACGACCCCGACGCCGGCACCGAAGGCGGACGTCAGCAGCAAAGCCCACCCAGCCCGGGGTTCAGCGACCGACTCAGCGCAGACCGGAAGGGCGAGGCCGGCCGGGACGGCCAGGAGACACCTTCACGGGCACGGGCACGGGCTTGGGCGCCAAGGCATCGAGCCAGTCGCGCAACCGGTCGCCGAGGTCTTGCCACCAACCGCGTACCGAA
The DNA here is from genome assembly GCA_040382435.1 of Alphaproteobacteria bacterium. Taxonomy (GTDB): domain Bacteria; phylum Myxococcota_A; class UBA796; order UBA796; genus JBEIFN01. The sequence continues at coordinate 1,875 of JBEIFN010000286.1, read as the reverse complement.
GCCGGGCGAAGCGTCGACATTCAACCTCCCGCTGATCGTATGGATCCACACGTGCGCGCACGCGTCAACCCGCCAACCGCGGAATTCCGTCACGTCGCGCCCCAGCCCGCTTGAACCGCCCGATCGAGCAGCGCGCGATCGGCCTGCACGGCGACCCGATGCAGGTACAACGACAGACCGCGCAAGCCACCGAGCTCCTCGCCGTTGCCCGCCTTGCCCGGTCCGCCATGGACCAACGTCGGCAACACCGTCCCCGGGCCGGGGGACTGGTCGGCGACCTTGACCGATCCCCAGTGCACGCGTCCATGCCAAGGCGCGATCCCGGCAAGGACCTCGCCAGCCCAGGCCGGATCGTCGGTGTACACGCTGGCAACGAGCCCGCCGCCGCCCTTGCGGACGCCGTCGATCAGCGCCGCCGCCGTGCCATCGTAAGGGAGGACGGTGGCGACCGGACCGAAGACCTCACGCTCGTGGACGAGGACCGCGTCGGCGTTCGCCAAGAACACGCGCGGCGCGACGTAGAAGCCCGCCTCAGGCACGGGCGCATCACACGAGGCCAGCACCGTGGACTCCGCAGCGAGCGCGGCGATGCCGGACGCGACGTCCTCGTGCTGCGCGAGCGTGGGGAGCGCGCCCACGCGGGTATCGGCCGTGGACGCGGGACCGACCCCGACGCGCGACAGCGCATCCTGAAGGGCCTCGCCCACCGTGGGCACCAGCGCCGCGGGGACGAAGACCCGCCGGATCGCGGTGCACTTCTGCCCAGCCTTCTGCGTGAGGTCCCGGACGATGTCGGCGAGGAACATGTCGAACGTGACGTCGCCGTCGGCCACATCAGGACCGAGGATGGCGGCGTTGAGGCTGTCGGCCTCGACGTTGACGCGGACGCCGAGCGCCGTCACGCGCGCGTGCGACCGGATCTGCGCAGCCGTGTGCGAGGAGCCGGTAAACGCGACCACGTCCTGCGCGGCGACGCCGTCGAGAAGATCGCCAGCCCCCGCACAGAGCAGGCTGATCGTTCCCGGCGGGATCAGCCCCGCCTCGTGCCAGATCTGAACGATGCGGAAGGCCACCGGCGCGGTGGCGAGCGCGGGCTTAACGAGCGCGGGCACCCCAGCGAGCAGACAGACCGCCAGCTTCTCGGCCATCCCCCACGCAGGGAAGTTGAAGGCGTTGATGTGGATCCCGACGCCCTCTCGCGGCACCTGAAGATGCTGACCGACGAAGCGCGCGCTGCGCCCCATCGCCTCCGGTTCTCCATCGAACAACACGCGAACGTCGCCGAGCTTGGCACCGATCGCCGCGAAGGCGGCCATCGTGCCCGAGGCGCCGTCGATGTCGAACTTCCCGTCGCCGCGCGTCGCGCCGTACGTCGCCGTCGACAGATCGAGGAGCGCCTCCCGGTGGGCGTAGATCGCCTTGCCGAGCTGTCCGACCCAAGCAGCACGCGCCGCGAACGTCATCGCGCGCAACGTCGGCCCGCCCACCTCGCGCGCGAACCGCAGCGCCTCGACGCGATCCAAGCCGCCGGTCGAAGCGTAGGCGACGGTGGCACCGTCGAGGCCCGAGACGATCGGGGTCTGCGCCTGCGGCCCCCCACACCAGACACCGCCCAACAGGCTCTTGAGCTCCATGACGCCTCCGACGCATGCCGCCTTAACGCGGCCGTGGCGTCAGCGGCGTCGGCGATGCGCCAAAGCGAGCAGGACAGCGGCGAGCCCGTAGCCACCGCGTGGGCCCGTCGAGCGGCTCTGGTCGCAGCCACCGGCGTAGTAGGCATACCCGAGATCGGCCCCGGCCAAACCGACCGTGTCGGCGTCGAGGAAGTCGGGGTTGCCGTCACCGTCGCGGTCGCCCACGCCTTCGCGCTGGTCG
>JBEIFN010000285.1:0-3932 GCA_040382435.1 Alphaproteobacteria bacterium | reverse complement strand
TCCCGTCGTCCGGCAAGCGCAGGTCGAGCTGGTGCCCGGCGAGGCCTTCGACGCCTTCGCGGCACGGATGCACGCCGCGGAACATCGGGTGCTGGTGGACGCCGTCCGCCAACGGTTGCAAGAGCTTTCTGCCTGAACGGTGTGGGGGAGTCGAAGATGGTCAGCCGTCGCGCGTTGTTGAGCGTCTGGGACAAGACGGGGCTCGTCCCGCTTGCGAAGGGCCTTTTTGGGCTTGGGTTTGAGCTGGTCGCCTCAGGCGGCTCGGCCAAGGCGCTGGCAGAAGCCGGCTTGCCTGTCACCCAAGTCGATGACGTCACGGGTCACCCCGAGATCCTCGGCGGTCGGGTCAAGACGCTCCACCCCGGCATCCACGGCGGGATCCTCGCGCGTCGGACGACCGAACATCTCGACGAGATCGCACGCCACGGCATCCGACCGGTCGATGTCGTGGTCTGCAACCTCTACCCGTTCGTCAAGACGATCTCGGCGCCCGGCGTCACCGAGGCCGACGCCATCGAGCAGATCGACATCGGCGGCGTGACGCTGCTCCGCGCGGCCGCCAAGAACTACGAGTCCGTCGCGATCGTCTGCGACCCTGCGGACTACGATCTCGTGTTGTCCGGGCTGGCCGAGGGCTCGCTCGACCTCCCGGCGCGGCGTCGGCTCGCCCTCAAGGCGTTCCAACAGACGGCGGCCTACGACGCGGCGATCAGCGGGTGGATGCAGGAGCAGGTCGACGGCCCGCAGGCGCTCCCGGCGCAGCTCACGCTGCGGGCGACGCGCGCGATGACGCTCCGGTACGGCGAGAACAGCCACCAGCAGGGTGCGCTGTACCGCTTCGAAGGGCATCCCGCGGCGTTCGAGCCGATCGGCGGCGAGAAGGAGTTGTCGTACAACAACCTGAACGATCTCGAAGCCGCGTGGGCCATCCCGGCGGAGTTCGACCGTCCGGCTGTCGCGATCATCAAGCACGCCAACCCCTCCGGCGTCGCGGTGGCCGATGATCTGGTGACGGCGTTCCAGCGTGCGTACGACTGTGACACCGTCAGCGCGTTCGGAGGGATCATCGCCGCGAACCGAACGGTCGACGCCGCGTTTGTCGACGCGATGGGCAAGCTGTTCGTCGAGGTGATCGCCGCCCCTGCGTTCACCGACGAGGCGCTCGCGCTCCTCGCCGCGCGCAAGAAGAACTGCCGCGTCTTGAGGTTTACCGGTGCTGCGGCGCCGCCATCGATCACGGTGCGCGAAGCCCACGGGGGCTTGCTCGTGCAGACCGCCGATCGCGCCGGCGCCGACGTCGCCAGCTGGCGCTGCGTCACCCAGCGCGAGGCCACCGCCGAACAACTGCGCGATCTGGCCTTCGCTTGGGTGGCGTGTAAGCACGTCAAGAGCAACGCGATCGTCTTGGTCAAGGGCGAGGCCACCGTCGGCGTCGGTGCCGGCCAGATGAACCGGCTCGACAGCACGCGCATCGCGGCGTGGCGCGCCGGCGACCGCGCACAAGGGGCCGTTCTCGCCTCGGACGCCTTCTTCCCGTTCGCCGATGGTTTGCAGGCTGCGATCGCCGTGGGCGCGTCGGCGGTGGTTCAGCCCGGTGGTAGCGTTCGCGACGACGAGGTCATCGCTGCCGCCGAAGCTGCGGGGATCGCCATGTACTTCACCGGCCGCCGCCACTTCCGTCACTGAGAGGGACCGATGACGACCGTTCGTATTGAGCTTTCGCTGCGTCCCGGGGCGTTCGACGCCCGTGGGGCGGAGGTCCTGCATCAGGCCGAGCTCGCCGGGCTGCGCGGCCTGACGGGGGTCCGGGTGTCGGACCTGTTCTTCTTGCGCGGTGAGGCGCTCACCGCGGCCGATGTCGACGCGATCGTGGCCAAGCTCCTGCTCGATCCGGTGGTGGCGACGGCGTCGGTCGTCGCGTGGCCTTCCGCGGTCGAAGCGGTGACGGGCGGCACGGTCGTCGAGGTCTCGCCGCTCCCGGGCGTGACCGACTCCCCCGCAGAGTCCTTGCTCGCGGTCGCGCACGATCTCGGCTTCGGCGCGCTCGAACAGGCGGCGACGGGACGGCGCTTCGTGCTGCAGGGTGCGCTGGCGCCTTCGGCCGTCGAGGCATTTGCGGCGGGGACGCTCGCGAACACGGTGGTTGAGCGGTTCGTGCTCGACGCGCCGATCGAGCCGCCGTTCGTGGTGACCACGGCCGCGACGCGTCGGGTCGAGATCTTGCCGATGCGGACGTTGGACGCTGACGGGCTGATCGCGCTGAGCAAGGCGCGGCGACTGTCCCTCGATGGGACCGAGATGGCCGCGATCCAGAGCTGGTACCGCGCGGAGGGCCGCGATCCGACCGACGCCGAGCTCGAGATGTTCGCGCAGACGTGGTCGGAGCACTGTGTTCACAAGACGTTCAAGGCCCGCATCGAGTTGGACGAGGATGGCGTCCACAGCGTCGTCGACAGCATGTTCAAGTCGCACATCGCCGCCGCGACGAAGGCGGCCGACTCGGACTGGCTGGTCAGCGTCTTCGTCGACAACGCCGGCATCGTGACGTTCGAGGAGGGGTGGCAGCTCGCGTTCAAGGCCGAGACCCACAACCACCCGTCGGCGCTCGAGCCGTTTGGCGGCGCGAACACCGGCGTCGGCGGTGTGATCCGGGACGTCCTCGGTGTCAGCGCGCGTCCGATCGCGGCGACGGATGTGCTGTGCTTCGGCCCGCCCGACACGCCCGACGCTGCGGTGCCCAGCGGCTCGCTGCACCCCAGGCGCATCGCCGCGGGCGTGGTCGCCGGCGTGGGCGACTACGGCAACAAGATGGGCATCCCGACGGTCAACGGCGCGGTCGTCTACGATCCCGGCTACATCGCGAACCCGCTCGTCTACTGCGGCTGCGTCGGCCTTCTGCCCGAGGGGGCGCACAAGCGTGGCGCGCAGCCCGGCGACCTCGTCGTGGTGCTTGGGGGGCGAACGGGCCGAGACGGCTTGCGTGGCGCGACCTTTAGCTCGATGGAGATGGACGTCGACACCGCGAGCATCGCCGGAACCAGCGTCCAGATCGGGCATGCGATCCACGAAAAGCAAGCCATGGAAGCGCTGCTTCAGGCGCGCGACGAGGGGCTTTACACGGCGGTCACGGACTGCGGCGCGGGGGGGCTCTCGTCGGCGATCGGCGAGATGGCCGAGCATCTGGGTGCCGAGGTGTTCCTCGAGCGCGTGCCGCTGAAGTACCCCGGCTTGGAGCCCTGGGAGATCTGGCTCTCCGAAGCGCAGGAGCGCATGGTCCTCGCCGTCCCGCCGGCCCATTGGGAGCGTTTCCAGGCCATCGCCGCGCTGTGGAAGACCGAGGCCACGGCGCTTGGGACGTTCACGGGACAAGGACGCCTCACCCTGCGGCACGGCGACATCCTCGTCGCCGACTTGGCCATGTCGGCGCTGCACGAGGGGATTCCCCAGCGTCACCTCAAGGCCGTGTGGCGGACGCCGCAGCTGGTGGAGCCGGCAGAACCGACCTCCGACGCGATCGCGGATTTGCTCGCGCTGCTCGCGACGCCCAACCTGCGTAGCAAAGAGAGCATCGTCCGCACCTACGACCACGAGGTGCAAGGCGGCACGATCGTCAAGCCCTTCGTGGGACCGGCGATGGACGGGCCCTCCGACGCCGCGGTGCTGCGTCCGCTCGAGGTCGTGCGCGCGACGGGTCGTCATGATGGGCTCGGCGTCGCGCTGAGCAACGGCATCCGGCCCGCGTACAGCCAGATCGATCCTTACGGCATGGCCCTCGCGGTCATCGACGAGGCGGTTCGGAACGCCGTCGCGGTTGGCGCAAACCCCGACAAGGTGGCGTTGCTCGACAATTTCTGCTGGGGCAATCCGAATCTCCCAGACCGCCTCGGTGGCCTCGTGCGCTGCTCGCGCGGCTGCTACGACGGCGCGATCGC
>JBEIFN010000284.1:0-3941 GCA_040382435.1 Alphaproteobacteria bacterium | reverse complement strand
CGTTTGATCGTGCCATCGCGCGACGGGATGTCCGCATCGACGACCAGGGTGCCCAGCGTCGCGACCTCGGCCAGGCGGCTCCGAAAAGCGGCAGGAAGGTCGGACATCTCCTCGAACGAGGTCGCGCCGCGCTCGTAGAGCCAACGCCGCACTTGATCGCCACGAAAGGGCTTCTCGCCGAGGCTGGCGACGAAGGCACGCAAGGCGACGGCGTCGAGGGCGTACAGGTCTTGCAAGCGCGCCTCCCGTGCCGGGCTAACGCGTCGGGCCGGCGACGTGCTGCCGCGACGCGATCGTGTGATGAACGCGGCGGGGGTAGCACCATGCGCGCGCGTTGGTTGACCAGTCTGGGCATGCTCGGCGCCGTCGCGCTCGGCGCGGGCACCGCGAACCCCGCGATCGAGCCCGCCGCAACGATGCACCGCCCGGGTGCGATCCCCGACGCCGTCGCGACGGCCGTGGCCTCCGTGCGCGGCAAGCCGCTCCCCGAGCGCATCGACGCCGTCAGCGCGCTGTTCAAGGACGCCCCCTACCTGCTCGACGCCCTCGGCGACGGCGTCGGCCGTGACGCCGACCCGCTCGCTCGCTACGACGCCTTCGACTGCCAGACCTACGTCGAGGAGGTCTTGGCCCTGGCGCTGAGCACCGACGCCGCCGAGGCCGGTGCCCTGCGCCGCGCCATCCGCTACGGCGACGACGCCCCGAGCTTCTCGACGCGGCGTCACTTCACCGAGCTGCAGTGGCTCCCGCGCGTGATCGCCGACGGCTTTCTGAGCGACGCCACCGCGTCGTACGGCGTCACCACCCGCGACATCCGGATGACGGTGCCCCGCAGCCTCATCGCGACGTGGAAGGCCGGCGAACGCTTCCACGAGCCCGCCACGCTCGACAACATCTTCCGCGACGGCGACCCGGCGACCCTGGCGATCACCATCGTCCCGGTCTCCGACGCGATCACGCTCGCCCCCAAGATCCGGCCCGGCAGCGTCGTGCTGTTCGTGCGCGGCGAGAAGCCCGGGCTCCCCTTGCGGACCTCCCACATGGGCCTCGTCGTCGGCGCCGGGACGCTGCGCCACGCCAGCCAAGCCGGAAAGCGCGTGATGGACGAGCCGCTCGACGCCTACCTACGAAACGCGGCGACGTGGACGAGCTGGCCGCTCGACGGCATCGCGATCCTCGAGCCGAAAGAGCGCTGGCCGCGCGGCTGATCAGAACGACGGGCCCGCGATCTGGCGCACGGCCACGTTCATCACCCCGGGCACGTACGACAGCAGCGGAACCAGCGCGCGGCGCGGCCAGCGCGGGCGGGTGACGAGCAGCAGCGCGCTCGTCGGCCAGGCGTAGCGTCGCCAAGCGCGCCGCCATGTCCCACGGTGCCGCGACGGGTCGTCGGCAGCGATCGCGTCCACGGCCGAGAGCGCGCCTTCAAAGGCGAGCTTGAGCCCCTCTCCCGTCAACGCGTCGACGTAGCCCGCCGCGTCACCGACCAGCAGCGCACGCCCGGTGACGACATCGCGCGCGCGGTGCTGAAACGGCCCAGCCCCAGCGAGCGCATCGACCGGCTCGCGCAACCGAGCGGCGAGCGCGGGGAAGGCCGCCAACGCCTCAACCAGCCGCGCACGGGGCCCGCCGCGCATCGGCGCGTCCCCGAGCACGGCGATGCCGACCGTTCCCGCGTCGACCGGTGTGACGTAGGCTTCGAGCGCGTCTCCCCAATGGACCTCGACGGTGTCAGGGACCTCGTCCACCCGGAAATGCTGGCGGACCCCGACGCGCGCCCCTCCCCAACCGGCCTCGGCGTCGAGCCCGAGCGCCTTGCGGTGCCGCGAGTGCAGCCCGTCGGCGACGACCACCCACCCGCAGGCGACGTCATCGACGCGCGCCTCGGCGTCAGACGTCGCGATCCGCTCGACACCTTCGGGAATGAGCACGGCGCCCGCACGCTCCGCAGCCGCGCGCAACGCGGACGACAGCGCGGTCCGCATCACGCCCCAGCCCGGCCCACCGGCGAAACGCGCCTCGGCGCGGAACCGACCGTCGACGTAGGTGACGCCGACGAAGGGTCGATGCGCGACGTCACCGGCGCCGAGCGCGACGAGGTGCGCCACGGCCGCGGGCATCAAGCCCTCGCCGCACGCCTTGTCGATGCCGTGCGAGGGCCGGGCGAGCTTGGGATCACGCACCGCGACCGTGAGGCCGGCTTGGCGGGCGCGGATCGCCGTCGCCAACCCAGCCGGACCCGCGCCCACGACCACCAGATCGAACATCATGTGCCTTCGTTGCCCCGGCCGCCCGGCGTTGTCGCGTCGTCTTGCGTCACCCCGCCCCCCAGCAGGGCCCGCGCACGCCCTTGCCAACGCGCAACCGTCGAGCGCGCCAGCACCCCGGCGAGCTGCAGCGGCCCGACCGAGGACGGCGGGACGAGCGTGCCGAGGCGCCATTGCGCGAGCGTCTCCGCGCGGCGGATCTTGCCCGACGAGGTGCGCGGCAACGTGCCTGGCGCGAGCAGGACGACGACGTCGGGCGCGACCCCGCACGCCCCGCGGACCGCGTCCACGACAGCGTCGGCGAGGCCCGCTACCGCGTCCCGGACCTCGACGAACAGCAGCAGCCTCTCGCCGTCCTCGGTGAGCTCCGCGACCGCCGCCGCGCAGCCCGTCCGCACGCCCGCCACAGCATCTGCGGCCGCTTCGAGGTCCTGCGGCGCGTGGTGTCGCCCGCGCAACTTGATCCGATCGCGCTGACGTCCCACGACGAACAAGGCGCCGTCATGCAGAAAGCCGACGTCTCCCGTCTGGACCCAGCCGTCGACGCGCGGCGGTGCCTTTGACCCCCACCAGCCGGAGAGCGCGCTCGGACCGTCGACGACGACGCGGCCGATCCGGTCCTCGGGGAGGTTCGCGCCCGCCTCGTCGAGGATCCCGACGCGGTAGCCCGGCAACGGCTCACCGCATCCCACCCAAGCGACGCCGTGCTCGGCGACCACGACTCGATCCTCGGCGAGTCCGTCCGGGTCCAAGCGCAACGGCCGCACGCCTCCGGTACGCGGGAACGTCACCGCGAGCGACATCTCGGACAGCCCATAGACGGGGCGGAGCGCGCTCCGGCGAAGCCCGTAGGCCGCGAATCGTTCGACGAAGGCCTCGCACACCCGCGCCGAGACCGGCTCGGCCCCGTTGAGCGCGAGCGACCAGCTCGACAGGTCGACCCCCACCAGCTCCTCGTCCCGGATGCGCTCGGTCGCCAGCGCGTAGGCGAAGTTCGGCGCCGGCGAGACCGTTCCCCGGTACGTGCTGATCGCCCCCAGCCACAGCGCGGGCTTGGCGAGGAACCGCTCGGGCGGGATCAGCGTCAGCGGGCCCGGTCCGAGCAGCGCCGGCAGCACGCAGCCGATGAGGCCCATGTCGTGAGAAAGCGGAAGCCAGCTCACGCCGCCCGGCGGCGTGTCTCCGTCCAGCGGATCGCAGCGCACGATCTCGTCGAGCAATACGGCGGCGTTCGACAGAATGGCCGCGTGGCTGAGCGCGGTGGCCTTGGGCGCGCCCGTGGTCCCGCTCGACAGCTGGATCATCGCGACGTCGTCGGGCTTCGCCGCGTGGACCGCGACCGCGTCCCCCTCGCCGAGACGCTCGGCGCGGAGCCAAGCGACCGCTGGCCCCAGACCGGCCTCGACCTGACCCGTCACCCGCCCCACGGTTGCGTCGGTGACGACGGCCCGCGCGCCGACGGTCCGCAACGCCGCCAGCGTGCCCTCGACCCACGCGTCGATCCGTCCCAGCCGCACCGGCGGGTACAGCGCGAGCGGGATCGCGCCCAGCCACAGCGTCCCGAACCAAGCGTCGAAGAAGCCCGCCGACGTCGGGAGCAACAGCCCGACGCGATCCCCCGGCCCGACACCGGCCGCGCGCAAGGCACCCGCCGCGCGCGACGCCCGCGCGGCG
>JBEIFN010000283.1:0-3944 GCA_040382435.1 Alphaproteobacteria bacterium | reverse complement strand
CGTCACCGCGCACCGTGCCTTCCTCGACATCGACGGCGCCGACGCGATGCTCCCGCGCCGCGAGGTCGGCTGGGAGGACATCGCCGACCTGACCACGCGACTCGCGCGCGGACAGCGGATCGAGGTCCGCCTCGTCGAGCTCGACCGCGAGAACCAGAAGGTGCTCGTCTCTTGCAAGGATCCCGACATGGACCCTTGGCGCCGCATCTCCGAAGAGATCGGGGCGGGCGACATCCGTACCTGCCGCGTGCTCGGCCACGCCCCGTTCGGTGCGTTCCTCGAGCTGTTGCCCGGCCTGAGCGGCCTTCTCCACAGCAGCCGCCTCGCGGGCCAGCCGCTGCCCGAGCCCGGGGCCTCCGTCGCCGTCAAGGTGCACAGAATCGACCTCGGCGCACGCCGCGTCGAGCTCGCGATGCCCGAGTGGGTTCCGTCGTCCACCGACGCCGCCGTCTCCGAAGGCCCCGCGCCGCTCACCGTTGGCGCGGAGGTCGACGGTGTCGTCGAGCGCGTCGACCGCGGTGGCGTCCGCGTCCGGCTCTCGGACGGACGCTACGGCTTCCTCCCCGAGCGCGAGGTCGATCTGGCCGCCGGTCAGATGCTCGCGCACCGGTTCCGTGCCGGGTTCCCGGTCAAGGCCCGCATCGCCGACGAGCAGGGCGGGCGCATCACCCTCTCGCAGCGCGCCGACGACCGTGAGCAACAGAACGCCTGGCGCACCGTGGCAGCCGAGGCCTCCAAGGCGTCGATGGGGACGCTGGGCGACCTGCTGAGCCGCGCGATGCAGAAGCGCTGACCCAAGCACTCGCCGAGGTCACCCGACGGCGCGCCGCGCCCAGGTGGCCTCGAACAAGTTGCCCTCGTGGGGCTGGTCCCACCGCAGTTGGCAGGTCGGGCGCAACCCCTCGTGCAACCGCTGGACGTTGCGGGCGTCACGGGCGGCGCGCACGAGCCGAGCGTCCTCGGTGACGATCGTCAACGCCAGCGTCGGTCCGAGCGCGTCGATCACGTCGCCTGCGTCGGCCGGACACACGGCGACGAACGGGAACGGCAGTTCCGTCCTCGCGAGCGGATGGTCGAGCCCGCAGCGCACCACGGTCGCGCGCAGGCCCGTCATGCCGTCGTGGTGGATCACGCGGGGGCCGAACGCAGCGGTCTCGTCGACGGCCCCCGCCAGCGCCGCTTCGATCTGCGCGTCGATCGCGACCGCGGTGGCCGGGTCCGAGAACGCCGCGAGCGCCGCGTCCGGATCGTCGAGGGAGGTCAGCCGCAAGGCGCCGAGCCGATCGGCGAGGGCACGCGCGATGGGGCGCGGATCCCCACAGACGGCGACCGTGCTCGCGTTGATGCAGCTCCGACCTCCATTGTACGCGACCGAGGTGACGAGCATGTCGAGCAGCGCGTCATCCAGGGCGACGTCGGGCCCGATCACGACCTTCGACAGCCCGGGCCCGTGGACCTCGACGCGTCGATGTTCCGCGTACCGACGCGCGACGGCGGCGCCCCCAAACACCATCGTGCGCTCCGCCGCCTCGACCAAGGCATCGCCGACGTCATGTCCGCCCGGAAGGTAGGAGAGCCCAGCGGCGGGGAGTCCTGCCGACTGAAGGGCCGCGATCACACGCAGCGGCGTGTACGGGTCGCCGCTGCCCGGACGCACGAACAGCGGCAGCCCGAACACCGGCGCGACCGCCCACAGCCCGTGGACGGCGGGCGCGTTGCTCGGCAGAACCGCGCCCAACGACCGGACGACCTGAACAAAGCCGACGTCGACGCCGTTCACCTCGCCACGACCTGCGTCGAGGACGCTTGGTGCGACCCCTCGACTCAGGCCACGGAGCGTCTCGGCAGCGGACCCCATCGCGGCCCCCACGCGTTCGCCGCCGCGCACGACCATCGCCTCGGGCAACCCCGTCGACCGGCTGGTGGCCCGAACCCAGTCGCTCCAGCCCTGAACCCCCCCCTCGCCCATCGGCAGATCGTCGCGCAGGAACGAGGCTCCCGCGCGCGCGACGCGCTCGCAGCGGTCCTCGGTCGACAGCGCACGGAGCGCGCGAAACGCCGCATCCGCCCGCCCCACATCGCGTCGCACCAGGCCCGCATTGAGGACGCTGATCGTCGCCACCGTCTCGCCGCGCACATCGGGGACCGGCGCGGACTCGGCCGACACGTAGGGCGTACCGCCGCGCACCGCCCCGAGGTGGATCGTCAATAGACACCTTCGATCGTCGTCTTGCCGGACGTCGTCCCCATCGGCACCACGTCGCCGACGCCTTCCCAGGGCATGCCATCGACCGGTGGCCGCCGGATCGCCTCGTCACGTTCCAGAAGCCGTGGAAGGAACAACTCTTCGGTCAGCGTCGTCAACTCGACCTGACCCCGGCTCCCGTACGCGACGGGCACCCCGGCGCTGTCGACGACGCGCAGCACCGCGCGCGGCTGCGGGGCATGGTAGACGACCTCCCAGCCGTTGTGCGCGCCGACCGGCTCGCTCCGCGCGAGTCCCATCAGCGTGTTGCCGTAGACGGGCACGAACGCCACACGACCGTCGAGGACCTCCTCGGCGAGGAAGCGCACGGTCTGCGGTCGCATCGAGGTGCCGCCGCACAGGACGCCGCGCACCCCCGCCGCGGGCAAGTCAACGCGATCACCGAGCAGCTCGAGCAGGCGTGGCGTGGTGAACACCGCCGCGATCCGACGATGCTGGAGCAACGTCACCGCCTGCGAGAGCACGTGGTCTTGGTACCGTTTGGCCGTGGCGGCATCGCCCTCGGCGAGCAACCGCCGGACCCAGCGCGGATCGAGGTCGACATGGTACGCGACGCTCCCTCGGCAATGCGCGAGGTGCTCCATCGCCAAGCGCAGCCGCCGCGGCCCCGTCGGACCGAGGATCAACCAAGCGCCGCCGCGTGGAAACGCGTCGTCCGAGAGCGTCGTCGCGAAGGCGGCGTAGTCGATCGCGTGGTCGTCCCACGACGGACGCTGCGTGGGCGCCCCGGTTGTGCCCCCGGTCTCGAACACGTGGAAGGGCTGGCCAACCCGCGCCGTTGGGACCCAGTCCTCGTGCGGTGCGTCGCGCAACCACGCCTTGTCGAAGTTGGGGAAGGTCTCCAACAGGTCGGCGAACCCCCGGACCCTCCCGACGACGTCGATCCCTCGCTCGCCCGCGAATCGTCGCCAGAACGGCGTGCCACGGCCCCCGAAGTGGATCGCCACGACATGACGAACATGGGCGTCGAGCGCCTGCTGGGCGGCGACGATGGCGGCGTCGAGGCTCATCGCGGGTCTCCAAGGAAGCGCACGACGGTCGCGTCGGAGGGTGGCCGGGTCATCACGCTGACCCCGATCAGGGTGACTGACGATGCGAGGACGAGCCACGCGACCGGCATCAAGCCGCCCGGGAGGTAGGTCTCGCCAGCCCCAGCGACACGAGAGTCCGCAAAAAACGCGGCCCAGCCCAGCGCGACGACCAAAACGGAGGCGATCGCGCCCGCGGCGGTCGCGCGACGCCAATACAGCGCAGCGACCAAGATCGGCACCAGCGCAGAGAACCCGGAGAAGCACCACACCCCGAGGTCGAACACCGAGCGGTCAGACACCTGCGCGAGCGCCCAAGCGGCCACGCCCATCGCCACGGTCGTCCAGCGGCTCCAACGGACGCGCGCCGCGTCATCGGCGACCGGGCGAAGGCGGAGCAGCACGTCCTCGGTCACCAGCGTCCCGATCGCCAACAGTTGGCTGTCGAGCGAGCTCATGATCGCAGCGACGATCCCGGCCGTGAGCACGGCGCCCAGCCACGGTCCCGCGAAGCGGTTCACCATGACCCCGAGCACCTTGCCCGACTGTTCGGGCGGTAGGTCCAGGACGCCTGTGGCCCAGACGCCGATCAACACACACGGCAGCCAAACCGTCGCCACCAGGACGGGATGTAGCGCGGCCGTGACCTT
>JBEIFN010000282.1:0-3955 GCA_040382435.1 Alphaproteobacteria bacterium | reverse complement strand
TGGTCACCCTGCGCGTGCCGCCGTTGCGGGAACGCCGCGAGGACATCGTCCGGCTCGCCGAGCACTTCGCCGACGAGGCGGCGACGCGGTTCGCTGCACCGCGCCTCGTGTTGACCCCCGCCGTGTGCGCTTGGCTCGTCGCGCAGCCTTGGCCAGGGAACGTCCGTGAGCTGCGCCACCGCATCGAGGCTTGGACGGCGCTCAGCGTCGATGGCGTTGTGGATGACGATCTCGTCGCCTCAGGCGGCGACGTCCCCGCCGCGGGGGACCTGCGGGCCGAGGTCGATGCGTTCGAGCGCGCGCGCATCGTCGACGCGCTCGCAGCGACGGGCGGAAACCAAGCCGAAGCTGCGCGTCGCTTGGGCATCCCGCGCGTGACGCTACACGACAAGCTGATCAAGCACGGACTTCGCGACCCCTCCTGACCCCGCCGCCGTTACAGCCCTTCGATCGCCGCCGGGGCGGGCGCGGGCTGGGCCGGCGCCACCGGTCGGAGCAAGCCCTCGGGGCGCGCTTCGAACAGCGTGGTCAACCCGGCGGACGGCACCTGGACGACGAAGCCGCCCTCGGCCTGCAGGAACCGCTTGGCGTCGACCTCGGCCCCGACCACGAGGCTGCCGCGGCGCTCGGTGTCGCCGTCCTTCTCGACCCAGCCGACGCGGAGCGCTGCCGCGTCGAATCCCTGTTCGGGGCTGGGCGTGCGACCGATGACTTCGGAGAGCCGGAGGCTGCCGAGCTTGGTCGCAAGATCGCGCACCTTGCTCGCGTCGACCTCCATGCCGGCCGGAAGATCGGCGAGCGACCAGGCGTCGCCTTGCTTGGTCAGGGCGAATGAGCCGTTGGCGTTGGTCACTTCGAGCTGTGTGACCTTGTCGGCCGCGACGGTGACGGCGTTGGTCGGGAACAGCGCCTTGGCGGTGTCCTTGAAGTCGAATTCGGTGAGCCCCTTGACCTGCCAGACGTCGTCGCCGTCTGCCTTGCGAAGCCAAACCGCCTTGCTGGCGGCCGACGCCAAGTAGACGGTGAGCGTTTGGCCACCCGCCACCACCTCGACCTTGCGACCGAACCCCGCATCGCCGACGCGGAGTTTCTCGTGGCTGGTGGCTTGCGTCGCGACAGGCGTGCCGAGCTCGGCCTTGCCGAGCGCGTCGACCATGGCCGCCACCTTCTCAGTCGACGCCGGGAACCCCTCTTGGGAGGTGATGACCCAGGCGTCCCCTTGGCGGGCGACGGTCACGGGAGCTGCACCCGCGCCGCTGCCCTGGATCGTGAGCTGGGTGATCGCCTCGGCGCCGCCGGCGATCAACGGGGTCTTGGCCACCTGCACGGTGCCCGATGGCCACCACGTCGCCACCGCCAACGCGCCCTGCAGCGCAAGCGCGAGGCCGAGCATTTGGACGGTTTTCATGCGGTCCTCCGGGTCGATGCTTCGTCGAACAAGCTGGTGGTGTTGCCGCGGCTACCGCGGACGACGAGGGAGACCCCGAGCAGCAGCGCGCCCGCGAGGCCGATCTGGAACCAGGTGAGCGTGGTGCGCTCGTCCTCGGTCGTCGGGTCGAGGGTGCGGGCGAAGCCACCGGCGCTGCGGATCGTGAGCAGGTCGGTGTCTTCGGTCGAGGCGTCGATCAGGTTCTGGATCAACTGCAGGTTCCCGCGGTGGACCTCGCCGCCGGGCTGCTGCGCGAGCTGCAGGATGAGGTCGCCGACGAGCTCGCTGCTGCCGATGACGGCGAGGCGCGCGTCGGGCATCGAGGCGGTCACCGGGCGGACATCGCCGAGGTCGGTGGGCGGGCTCTGCCCCTGGACGCTGTAGAAGCTCGGGAAGGTGCCCTCGGCGACGACGCCGACGACGTCGGCCTTCTGCGCCCCTTGCGGACCGACCGGGCTCAAGTCGGTGCCGGCGTAGCGCCAACCGTTGGCGGAGGTCTTGAGGATCTCCTTGGTGGTCACGCCCTCGCGGGCGACGACGTCGAGCGCGCTCCCCCACGGCAGCGTCACGTTGACGATGCCAGCGACCGCGGGTTCGCCGCGGAGCATCGCGTCCTGACGGATGTCGGGGAAGAACGGGTACGGCGTCATCTCGATCAGCGGCACCGGGATGCCGGGGCGGCGGACCGGGCGCGGGAAGGTGGCGTTGCGGGCATCGAGTGCGAACCCTGCGTCAACCTTGACGCCCCAAGCTTCGAGCAGGTCGAGGAAGCGCTTGTCCTGGGGCACCGCGGAGATCCCTTCGCGGTCGACGTCAACGCGGTGGCTCCCGGCAAGCGCGATGACCTTGCCGCCGCGCATCAGGTACTGGTCGAGCGCGAACAGGGCGTGGTCGCTGAGCGTGCCGGGCTTGCCGACGACGACGACGTCGACCGTGGACGGCACCTCGCTCGCGTCGGCCTGGAGCGGCTGAACCTCGTACAGGTCCCCGAGGAGCTGCTGCAGCCCGTTGTAGTCGGGACGGCGCTGCGGCGGCTGGAACTGCGGCGGGATGTTGGGGTCGGACGGCGGGTTCTCGGGGATCTCGGTCAGCAGGCCGACGGTGGTGCGCTGTCCGGGGGCGAGCCGGCGCAACGCGGCTTCGAACGCTGCCTTCAAATCGGAAGGTTCGACCTTGCCGCTCGGCGAGAGGCGTTCGACCTTGTCGCCCATCGTGAGCACGATGTCGGCGAAGAAGACCTGCGTCTGGAACAGGTCGGCCGCGAGGGGGCGCAGGCCGTACTTGGCGTACAGCTCCTCCTGCTTGGCGGGGTCGCCGCCGGGGTCGACCTCGGCGTAGCGGACCTTGTCACCTGCGATCTTGACGATCTCGTTGGCGGCGTCGGCGACGAGCTTGGGGAGCGTCTGGAAGTCGGCGGGGAGCGATCCCGGCGTGACGTAGAACGTGAGCGCGACCGGCTCGGGCAGGTCGGCGACGACCGAGGCGAGCGTGCTGAAGTCTTGGCTCACCTTCTTGATGGCGCGCGTCAGCTCGTACTCGGGGTTCTTGAGTTGAACCTTGGGTCCGGTGGGGTCGGAGAACACCTCGACGAGCTGGTCGAACGACAGCAGCTGGTGCTGGTCGCCGTAGCGGATCAGGACGTGGAAGAAGGCGTTGATCACGGCCTGGCTCTGCGCGTCGTCGACCTGGAACGGCACCGAGCGGACGCCGAACTGCTCGGACAGCTCCTTCTGGAGGTCCTCGTCGCTCGACGGATCGACCACCTCGATCTCGACACGCCCTTCGCCCGCGACCGCGTATTCCTCGAGGAGATCGCGCAGTTGAGGGACGAGCGGCGAGAGCAGCGGGTGCGTGCGCTCCGAGAAGTAGGCCGAGATGCGGATCGGCTCGTCGAGTGCAGCCAGAACGCCGGTGGTGGCGTCCGACAGCGAGTAGTCGCCGTTCTCGGTGAGGTCGACGCGCAGCGCGGTGACCGGCGCGAGCCACACGTTGGCGACCAGCGCGTTCGCGGCGATCAGGCTCGAGACGGTCATCAGGGCGCGCGCGGCGGTCCGCCCACGGGGCGCGTCGGCGTCGAGGCGGTCGAGCTCGAGGAACGTGTGATTAAACGCGAGGAACGTGCTGGTGAGCACCCCGTAGTAGACGAGGTCCCGCAGGTCGAGGACACCGCGCTCTAGGCTCTCGAAGCGGCTGCCGGTGCCGATCGCGCGAAGCAGCTCGCCCGTCCGCGTGTCGAACAGGGCGGTCACTGGGTCGGTTCCGACGACGTAGAACGCGCCGCCCACCACCAACGTGACCATCAAGCTGACCACTTGGTTGTTCGTCAGCGCGCTCACGCACAGGCCGATCGCGACGTAGAGCGCGCCGAGCAGCAACGCGCCGACGTAGCCACCGACCACGGGCCCCCAGTCGAGCGGCCCGAGCGCCGATGCCATCAGCGGCAGCGGCAGCGTGAGGCCGAGTGCGACCGCCACCAAGCCCGTCGCCGCGAGGAACTTTCCGAGTACGAGCGCGCGCGTGGGGACG
>JBEIFN010000281.1:0-3958 GCA_040382435.1 Alphaproteobacteria bacterium | reverse complement strand
GGGTAGCCGTCGTCGTTGATGTCGACCGCGACGAGGCCGCGCGAAGCGCCGGGGTCATCGACGCCCCACAGGCTCGCCTGATCCTCGAACCGCAGCGGCGACGTCTGGATGTAGAGGGCGTCGCGCTCCTCGGGGAACTCGCCGTACTCGTCCCAGTACCCGTGCGCGATCGGAAGGTCGAGATCACCGTCCGCGTCGATGTCGACCATCTCCGTCCCCCAGCCGAACACCTGGCCCTTGGGGCCATCCCAGTCGGGCAGCAGCCCCGCGGAGCTCGCCGACTCCCACCAAGCACCCGCCGCGCTCACGAGCAGGCTCGATTCCCGCCACGACGACTGGAACACGTCGACGACCCCATCCCCGTTGAGGTCGCCGAGCGCAGCCCCCATACCGGCGAACGGCTTGGCGAACCCTGCCGAGCCATCGTCCTCGACCAACCCTTCGGGCCGATTCCACAGCAGCACCGACGGTCGCGCCCAGCCGAAATCGTTGACCACCAACAGGTCGTCACGCCCATCGTTGTCAAAGTCGTGGATCACCCCTTGGAAGGTATGCGCCGTCTGCACCGACGGCGGCAGCCGATCGGACACATCGACGAATCGGCCATCGCCCTGGTTCTCGAACAAGTAGCTCGGCTCTCCCGCAGGGAACTCGGACAATGGCACGTGCGCATCGGGCGGCTTGGGTCCGTAAACGCCGAGGAACAGATCGAGGTCGCCGTCGTCATCGAGGTCGCCGAACGTGGCCGACTGGAACAGGCGCGACTCGGTCACCAACCCCGCGGCCTCGGTACGATCCAGAAAGAACCCGGTGCTGTCGTTGATCAACAGCTTGACGGGCTCCCCGTAGCGCACGACGAGCAGATCCAGATCCTCGTCCGCGTCAACGTCCGCGACGGCGACACCACTCGACCGCGAGAGGCCGATCCCGGCGAAGCGATCGTCGTAGCCCTCGTTGAAGACCACCCCCGCGCGCTGGTGATGGAACTGCGCCGAACGGCTGCTCGGAAGAAACAAGTCGAGCTTGTTGTCGCCGGTGAAGTCGGCGACCGCGATCGCACCGCCTTCGAGCCGATAGGCCCCCTCCTCCCAAAGCTCCTGCGCGCGCGCCGCGAGGCGATCGAACGGCGCGACGTCACGCGCTGCGGGGTCGGCGCAGAGGCGTACGCCAGAGGCACCGAACAAGGCGGGCGCCGACGTCGGCCCGGGCGGATCGGTCTCGGCCGGGGTGTCGGTCGGCGTATCCGTCGGCGTGTCGGTCGGCGCGGTGTCGCCGGTCTCGGGCGAGGTGTCGGACACGGGCGGACAGTCAGGGTGACACGCTCCCGCGACCGCGACGCCCATCCACGCCATCCGGTGCCATCCGCGCATCCTCCCTCCTAGGCTTCCTCGTAGCGCGCGCGCGCGTCCGCCGCGACGCTCGACCCGCCATAGGCTACACGCCTTCGTCTCCGCGAGGGCGGCATGCTTCGTCAAGGGTTGGGCTGGTTTGTCATCGCGGCGCTCGCGTCAGGGTGCACCTGCGGCGCACGCGGGGGCGCCTCCGACGACGGGACCGCACGCGACGCCGCCAACCAAGCCGAAGCGCAGCGCCGCAGTGGCGCGCACGCAGGCGCAGGCGAGCTGAACCCCTTGCGACGCAACGTCGGCGGCGAGCCCCACGTCGTCCTGTTGATGGTCACCGACACCGTGCGCGCCGACCACACGAGCCTGTGCGGCTACGGACGGCCAACGACGCCCTACCTGAAGAAGTTGGTCGAGGCCGGGGCGTCCTTCACGTGCGACGCCTACGCACCTGCGCCGTGGACGCTCCCCAGCCACGCGTCCTACTTCACCGGGCTGCCCGTCACCGAACACCAGACGATGTTCGTCGCGAACAGCGACGTCTCGATCAACGCCACGATCACGGCGCGTCCGCTCGCGCCCGACTTCACGACGCTCGCCGAGACGTACCGCGAGCGCGGGTACCAAACGGTCGCGATCTCGGCCAACAGCATCATCAACCCGGCGAGTGGGCTGCTTCAGGGCTTCGACACGGTCAAGATCAGCCCGAACGGCATGACGCTGCGCGGCCGCGCGCTCGGCACCGCCGTCCGCGAGGTCCTCGAGACGCTCGACCCGGCAAAACCGCTGTTCCTGTTCGTGAACAGCTACGACGCCCACGACCCCTACCCGGCCGTCCCAGCGGGCGTGCCATGGCTCCCGGCTCAGGGTCGCGGCAAGATCGACGCGTACACCAAGTCGCCCGACAACCCCTACTACGCCTTCCTCAACGGCTTGATGCCCGAAGCCCAGAAGCAGCCGTTCCTCACGCACCTCACCGACACCTACGACTACGGGATCGCGTTCGCCGACGCGAACGTCGGCGTCGTCGTCGGCGCGCTGAACCGCGGCAAGTGGACGCAGCAAGGGTACCGCCTGCTGATCACGGCGGACCACGGCGAGGTCCTCGGCGAACACGGGCTCCTCCGCCACTGCGGCTACGTCTGGGAGCCCGTCGTCAACGTCCCGATGGTCTACGTCGACAGCACGCGGCGGACCAAATTCCACTTCCCCGAACCGTTCTCAGCGGCGCACGCCTTTCATCTGCTCCGTGACGGTCACCTGCCCGAGACGGGCGGGCTCCCACCCCACAGCGTCTCCGAGAAGAACCCCGACGACATCCTCGGCGGCACGATCGCGGGCGCGGTCTGGGGGAAGGAAGGCCAAAAGTGGACGTGCGTTGAGGGTAAGTCCTCGATGTGGGACCTCAAGGTCGACCCGGATGAGCGAAACCCCGCGCCGCTCGGCGACCAAGGGCCTGGCCCCGCTCTGCTGGGCACACTCTGCGCCGATATCGACGCCTTGCACAAGCTGGCGCCGCCGGCCGTCGACCCGACGCTGACCGCCGCCCTCAAGGCGATGGGCTACGCAAGCGAGGAAGAAGCACCGGCCGAAGCCCTACCCACGCCGGAACCCGGCGGCCTGTGAGCGGCGGATCGGCGCTTGGCACGCTATGACGGACGTGGAGACGCGAACCCATGCCACGCTTCCTGCTCCTGCCGCCGCTGTTGCTGCTCGCCTGCACGCCCAAGCCCGACGATGACGACCCGCCGACCGAAACCGATTCGGCCGCCGACAGCGACTCGGCGACCGACAGCAGCTCGGACACGCCGGTCGACACCACCCCGCAGTTCGCGCCTTGGCAGCCCGCGACCGTCACCCTGACGATCGACTTTGCTTGGGATCCTCGCGCCCTCCAAGCCCGGCCCTACACGCTCGCGGGCGTCGAGACGGCCCCGAACCTCACGCTGCACTTCGCCTCGGACGCGGCCACCGCCGACCCGGCGACCGACGATCAGCGGTGCACGGCCACTTGGTCGGTGGCCCAACGCGGCGTCGACCCGGATGCCCCACGCGTCGACACCGTCGCGCTGAGCCTCGACTGGTCGACCGGCGTCGTCGTCGACACCGACTGTGCGGACCGGATCGACACCGCGTGGGTCGCCGACATCGTCGCGGCGCTCGACGGCGTCACCTGGAAGCACGACCTGTTCCTCGCGCTCCTTCCGCCGTACAAGGCCGACCTCTTGGCGGCCGGCACCTACACCGAGGCCGATCTGGCGCGCTACACCAGCAGCGCGTTCCGGGGCAGCCTCGCCGCCGCCGTCGGCCAGCCCGCCTACTTCGAGGCGTTGACCTCGGCCTACGCCATCGACACCGCGGGCGTCGTCCAAGAGCAAGCCGGCGCGCCGATCAGCATCCCGCAAGCCGACATGTTCGTCAGCGGTCGCCCCGGACCCGCTTGGTACAGCACATCGGTCTTCGTCGACACCGCGACGATCGGCCTCATGCTCGGCGCGGCAGGCGAGACCCCCGCGGACACCGCGTCGGGGAGCGGCGGCGGCGGCGGCGGCGCGCCGGGCCCTGGCACGGGTCCCGGAGCGGGCACCACCCCGTGAGCGAGCGCAGCGTGCCGG
>JBEIFN010000280.1:0-3965 GCA_040382435.1 Alphaproteobacteria bacterium | reverse complement strand
CGGACGGATCTCGGCCGACCAAAGCCGCGTCGACCTCGACCTCGGCGCCTCGTACCGACCCCGGCCGTGGCTGGGGATCGGCGCGGCGACGTACCACCTGGGCGGACCGCTCCGCCCCGGCGACGCCCCACCCGAGATCCGGGTCGGGACCGCCCTACGACCCTTCGGGCGCACGCTCGTCGTCGGCCTCGATTATGCCCACGTGTTCGGCGTGACACCGCGCGACGTTGGGATCGCCACGGTTCGCGCGCGTCCAGCGCCCGGCTGCTTCCTTCGCGCGGAGGCGTCCACCGACGCCCGATTCGGCCTCGGCGTGGAGTTGTACTTCGGCGGGATCGGGGGCGGCGTCGGGGCGATGGGGCAGGTGCCCCCGACCGGGACGGAGCCTGTCGCGCCCGAGATGGTTCTCTGGGCAGGCACAGATGAGCCCGAAGAACGCGCGGTCCCCAGCCGGCACATCCCACAGATCGTCCCCGGCACCTTCGTCTCCGCGGCCGCGTCGGGCCGAGCCGGCTCTCCGCCGCCGCCGGGCGAACTCGACCTCGCGCCGGGGTGGCTCGAACACCGCCACCGACGCGCACCGCAACGCCTCGTCGTGCGGTTCGGCGGCGTTGAGCTGAGCAGCAGCCGCTGGATGGACGTCGCCGGCTCGATCGCGCGCGCGCGCGCCGCGGGCGTCGAGGTCACGGCCTACCTCGACGGCGACGTCGACCGTTGGGCGTTTGCGGCCGCAAGCCAAGCGGACCGCGTCGTGTCGCACCCGGCAGCCACGTTGCGTCTGACGCCTCCGAACGATGAGCGCGTCTGGCTCGGACGCGTCGCCGACGTGCTCGGCGTCGAGGTCGACGTCGCGCGGTCTGGAGCCGCGAAGGACGCAGGTGACGGATGGACGCGGAGCGCCCCGACGGCAGCGAGCCGCACGGCCCGCGTCGCCTGGTTGGACGCGCAACGCGAGGTCTGGCTCGGGGCGGTCGGGGCAGGGCGTCGAACCGACGCCGATAAGGCCACAGCGTGGCTCGAAGGCGGGCCTTGGACGGCGTCGCACGCCCTCGCGGCCGGGCTGATCGACGGCGTGGCTTGGTCCGACCAGCTCCCTGCCCTGCTCCAAGGCACAGACGCACGCGCGCTCCCCGTGCGCGGCCCGCAGCCGCGCCGCCGATGGACCGGCCAGTCTGCGTGGGACGTCCCCACCACCATCGCGTTGGTGCCGATCCACGGGCCGCTGCTCGATCGAGGACCCGACGGAGCCGAACGCTTGGTCACCGTCCTCGAACGCGCGCAACGCGACCCCGCGACGCGTGCCGTCGTCCTCGACATCGACAGCCCGGGCGGCACCGCGTGGGCCGCCGAGGAGATCGCGCGCGCGGTCGCGAGGCTCGAAGCCTCGGGTAAGCCTGTCGTCGCCTACCTCGGCGCCCACGCGACGAGCGGTGCCTTGCGGATCGCGGTCGAGGCCGACGCGTTGATCGCATCCCCCACCACCGAAACCGGCTCGATCGGGGCCTATCGCCAACACCTCGCGCTCGGAGACGCGTTGGCCCGACTCGGCGTCGACGGGGTGGAACTTCAGGCCACGGGCGCCACCGGCTCCGCTGGGTGGTTGCGCCGTTGGGACCCCGCGGAGGCGGCGAGAGAACAAGCGGTCGTCGATGACACCGCGCGCCGCTTCATGG
Source organism: Alphaproteobacteria bacterium (assembly GCA_040382435.1). Lineage (GTDB taxonomy): Bacteria > Myxococcota_A > UBA796 > UBA796 > JBEIFN01. The sequence goes on along the minus strand of JBEIFN010000280.1, from coordinate 2,292 downwards.
ATGCCGTGGCACGCCGCAGGAGCCTGTCAGAAGCGGCCCGCACCACCTTGCAGGATGGACGCATCGTCTCGGCCGAGGCGGCCCTGGTGCTCGGCCTCGTCGATCGAACGGGCACACGGTTCGACGCCATCCTCGAGGCGCAAGCCGCAGCAACCCCCGCACGCCACAGCGACCCGGCGCGCAACCTCGATGTGCAATGGCTCACCCTGGACGCAGCCGACCGCGTTCGGCCCTTCGCGCCGCGTCCACGCGCGACCCCCGACCCCGCGCCCAACGTCCCCCTTCAACGGTTGTCCGACCTGCTCGGGCCGTTGCTCGACGCCACCGGCGTGCCGCCATGACCGACCTCCCGCGCGCACGCGTCCTTGCGGTCGACGACGAGCGCGCCGTCCGAACCGTACTCTCCCTGCATCTGACCAAGGCCGGCTACGACGTCGTCCTCGCCGAGGACGCGGCGACGGCCCGGGCTCGGCTTGCCGAGCATCCGTTCGACCTGCTGATGACCGACGTCCGGATGCCCGGCGACTCGGGCCTCGTCCTGCTCGAAGAGGTGCGCCGCGCGTGGCCGGACATGGCCGTGGTCGTGATGACGGGCGACGGCTCGATCGAGGACGCCGTTCGCGCGATCAAGGCCGGCGCCTCGGATTACCTGATCAAGCCGGTCGAGCGCGACCCTCTGTTGCTGGTGCTCGAACGGGCGCTCGAGACCCGCCGCTTGCAGGCCGAGGTCCTTGCACTCCGACGCGCGATCGACGCGCGGGTCGGCTTCGAAGGGCTTGTCGGACAGTCCCCCGCGATGACCCTTCTGCGCGACCAAGTCGACGCGGTCGCTGGTTCCGACGCGACCGTCCTGCTGCACGGCGCAACCGGGACCGGCAAGGAACTTCTCGCCCACGCCATCCATCGGCGCTCGCCGAGGAGCGACGCGCCGTTCGTCTCGGTCAACTGCGGCGCGATCCCCGCCGAGCTGCTCGAGAGCGAGCTGTTCGGGCACGAACGCGGCGCGTTCACCGGCGCACATCGCACCCACATCGGGCGGTTTGAGGCGGCAAACGGCGGCACCTTGTTCCTCGACGAGATCGGCGATCTCGCACCAGCGGCCCAAGTCAAGTTGCTCCGCGCCCTACAGTCGGGCGAGATCCAACGCGTCGGCGCGACGGCACCGATGCGCGTGGATGTCCGCATCGTCGCCGCCACCCACAGGGACCTACCCGCCGACGTGCGGGCGGGCGTGTTCCGAGAGGACCTGTACTACCGCCTCGCGGTCGTCACGCTCGAGGTGCCGTCGCTCGCCGCCCGCGCGGGCGACATCGCCCTGCTCGTCCGCTACTTCGTGGACAAAATCGCCGCCCGTGCGCAGCGCCCCTCGCCGACCGTGAGCTCCGCCTGCCTCGCCACGCTGGAGCGTTTCGCTTGGCCGGGCAACGTCCGGCAGCTGGAACACGCGGTGGAACGGGCGTGGGTGCTGTCACGTGGCGCGGATCCGCTCCCGATCGCGCTCCCCGACGACCTCGCAGGCATGACACCAACCCCTCCCGTCGCCAGCACCCAGACGCAGGGGCTCCCGTGGGATGGCCGGCCGCTTCAGGAGATCCTCGACGTCGTCGAGCGTGACGTCCTGCAGCAAGCGCTCGCCGCGCACGGGGGGGTCCAAGTGCGAGCCGCCGAGGCCCTCGGGCTCTCCCGGTCGAACTTCCACTGGCGGCTGCAACGGCATCGCCTCGGACGTCGCTGACCCGCAAAACAACGAAAGCCCGCGGTCGCGGGCTTCGAGGACTTGCGGTGCAAGCGAATGGTGGCCGGAGACGGAATCGAACCGCCGACACGGGGATTTTCAATCCCCTGCTCTACCTGCTGAGCTATCCGGCCACGACCCGGACCTAACGACTCCACGCCGCACCGGCAAGCCCAGCGACATTCACATGCCGTTCGCGCGGGCCACGACAACACGCGCGCCCAGCAACCGCGCCTGACAGCCGAGGCGCTGCGACGGGGCTTCGAGGAAGGGTTGCTCCGCCTCGTCCTTTGGCGTCAACGCGTCGGCCCCCTCCAGCACGTCGACCCGACAGGCGTTGCAGGCGGCGAAACCGCCACAGTCGCTGTCGAGCGGACGAGCGGTGTGCTCAGAGGCTTCGAGCAACGTCATACCAGCGGTGCACGCGACCTCGTACTCCCCCTGAAGGACGAAGGTCACCCTCATCGGCTCCCCTTGCGGCGCTCCCCCGAAAGGCGACCGAGCACACGCCCCATCCGGTCGACGATGCCGTTGACGAACGCTCGGCTGTCCTCGGT
>JBEIFN010000279.1:0-3977 GCA_040382435.1 Alphaproteobacteria bacterium | reverse complement strand
GCTGCCCGTGTAGATCCAGATGCCGGCGTTGCGTCCGTCCAGCACGGCGGGGTCCTGCAGGCCGAACCCATCGCGCGCGACGGCGGTGACGACGCCCTGCACGAGGACGGTCGTGCCGTCGGGGAGCGTCGTGCGCAGCGTCACGACGTCGACGGGCTGCGGTGCGCCCTCGGGGCAGACACCGAACGGGTTGGGCACGTCGTCGCAGACGTCGCAGAAGTCACCGCGGCCGTCGCCCTCGGCGTCGAGCTGGTCGGCGTTTGGGTCGAGGGGGCAGTTGTCGTTGTCGTTGCTGACGCCGTCGCCGTCGAGGTCGGAGGACACCGGCGTCGGGTCGCAGGAATCGCCGACGCCGTCACCGTCGGCGTCGGCCTGGGCGCCGTCGTCGATCGGACGGATCGGGTTGAAGTGGCTCGGGCAGTTGTCGCTCGCTCCGACGATGCCGTCACCGTCGGCGTCGTCGGCCGTCTGCGTCCCGTCGTAGCTGCCGGGGCGGCTCGGCGTGCAGGTCGGCTCGTCGGCCGGGACGTCGCAGAACGTGGCGGGGTAGGCCCCCGGCGTGCTCGACCGTAGCGCCGACCACGTGGTGCCGATCTCGTCTGAGAGGCAGATGCGGCGCGCCTCCCCGCAGACGTCGAGCGTGTCGCACGAAGCGCGCAGCGCTGCGACGACGTCAGCATCACCGTACAGCGGTGTCCCGGCGCGCAGGACCAGCACGACGTCGGCGCTGTCGGCGCCGAGCAGCGCGGCGTGTGCGGGGCGCTCCCGACCGTCGAAGATCGCGATGTCGCCGATGTACCCTTCTCGCAGCACGCCGAGCCGGGTGTCGGCGCCGACCGCGCGCGCAGCCGCCCCGGTGGCCATCCACCACAGCTCTGCGGCGGAGAAGTGGTTGGCGAGGCGCTCTCGGTTCCATTGGTCGGCGCAGGCGAGCTCGCGGAGCATCGTCGCCGAGCCGCTGTACGTCCAGTCGGTGCCGAGCGCGATGGGGACGCCGAGGTTGTCCATCGTCGCGGCATCGAGCGTGTTGCCATACAGGCTGATGTTCGACCTTGGCGACCAGATCGCTGTCGTTTGGTGCTCGGCCATCGACCAAATGTCGGCGCCGAGGAGCGCCATCGCGTGCACGTGCGCCGCGTTGGCCTCGGTGAAGTCGCGCGCGCCGTCGAGGCTGGACGACTGACAGAGGAACTCGAACCGGGCGCGATCGTTGATCCCCTCGGCGACGTGGGGCACGAACGCGTCCATCGCGCCGACCTCGGCCTCGGTCGCGACCCAGCTCCAGTCGGCGCACGCGCTACGCTGCGCCTCGTTGCTGTCACCGAGCGGGAAGGTTTCGTTCTCGACCGTAGGCAGATCCGCGCCTTCGAGGAGGTCGCCGCCGACGTCGGGGTTGCGGAGCAGGCCGGTGGCTCCGCCCGAGCCGACGATCGTGGTCGCGCCGCCTAGGAGCTGGCGGACTTCGACCCACTGGTTTCCGGCGCTCGTCCGACCCGTGCCGTGCGCGTTGCTGGGGGTGCTCAGCGAACCCCGCCAGTCGTGGCGGTGGTCGTAGCGACGGCCTGTGGTGTCAGGGATGGGCGCGCCTTCGGAGAAGGTGAGGTGGTCGTGCGGGTTGATCAGGCCGGGGCTGATCACGCCCTGCGGGCACGCGATCACGGCGGCGTCCTCCCACGTCGGGTCGGCGGAGCAGTCACACCCGACGCACGCGATGTCGCCGTTGGCGTCGAGCAGCACGCTCCCTTCCTGCAGCACGCCCGCGTCGGTGAGGACCGTCCCGCGGAGGAGGACCGCACCGTTGCTGCCCGGGGACGCCGCGCACACGCCCTCGGCCACGGGCGGAACCGGGTTGTTGCACGCGATGACGGTGTCGAGCGTGGCGTCGCCGGGTCCTTCGGGCGTGTCGGTGACGTCGGGGGTATCGCTGGACGCTGCCGTGTCGGTATCGACGGGGGTGTCGGATGCAGACCCCGTGTCGCCCTTGTCGGGCGGGGTCCGGTCGCAGGCCAACCACAGCACGAGCATCCACGGCGTCATCGGCGCCTCCATCAGGCGCGACGGCTAACGGGTTTACGGCGTCGTGCCCCACTCGACGCGGCGTTGACGCGCCTCGTCGCGGGTTGGACGCGTCGGAGCGGACGTCGTATGCCTTGCAGGGGAGAGGGCGCGACGCATGACGATCGAGTGGCTGTACCTCTGCATGGTCTACCTGTTCTGCGGCGTCCCCTTCGGGCTCGTCCTGACGACCATCCTCGGCGGTATGCGCGACGTTCGCGAAGAAGGCAGCGGAAACATCGGCACCACCAACGTCGCCCGTGTGTACGGCTGGCGGGTGGCCTCGCTCGTGTTGGCCGCCGACGCGATGAAGGGGGCGCTCGCGATCGGCTACGGCCACCTGCTGCGTCCGGCCTCCGTCGACTGGGACCTCTTGGTGACGATGGCGGCGTTCCTCGGACACTGTTTCCCCATCTACCTGCGGTTCCGTGGGGGTAAGGGCGTCGCCACCGGCGCGGGGGCGATGGCCGTCCTCGTGCCGGGTGCGGTCTGGAAGGCGGCGCTGGCGTGGGCGTTCGTCTTGGCCGTGACGCGCCGTTCGAGCCTCGCGAGCCTGCTCGGTGCGATCACCCTGGTGGGGTTCGTGCTCGTCACCTCGCCACAGCACCTCGTGATCGCGCTCGCGTTGGCGATCGCGATCGCGCTGACCCATCAGGCGAACATCGGTCGGCTCGTGCGTGGCACCGAGTCCCCCGTGATGGCCGGGGTGGTGCACGGCGCGCCGGCGCGACTGGCCGACCCGCGGGAGCTCCTGCACGCGCCGCTCGCTGGCGACCCTGCAGGAACCGCCCCATGACGTTGTGGGGCAGCGTCCTTCCGCTGATGTTTGCGGCATGCGGTCCTGCAGGGCCCGAGGTCGTCGGCGCCGCTCCGCTCCCGCCGCTGCAGGAACGTCCCGTCCGTCACGGCGCGCGGGTCGCGTCGCTGGCGTTGTGGCCAGTCGCGGGCTGGGTGGGTTTTGACGACCCGACGGGGTGGACGGTCTCCACCCGCACCTCGACGGGCGAGGTTGAGGCGTGGGACGCGACGACACCTGCCCCAGTGTCGCTCGGCCGTCGCCCGCTCGAACCCAAGCCGTCGGTCGAACCCCCGCCGGCAGCGCAGGACGAGGCCGTCGCGGGATGTGAGCCAGCTTGGCGAGCCGCGCAGCCGGGGGCGATGGCGTCGAACGGCGGCGCGCGTTTGGAACGATGCGGGGATGCCGTGGTGTTGCGGACCGCTGCGGGAGGCACGCTCGACGTCGCCTTCGTCGGGGAGCCGACCGGCTCGTGGTGGCTGGCTTCGGTTGACCCTTGGGTGGTGGTCCGACAGCAGGGCAGTCGCGCGAAGGTCGCGATCTGGTCGGCCCAAGATCCGGAGGGGGAGGTTCGGCGAACCTACGCGCTGCCGCTCGGTACGAACCGCACGATCTCGGCGCTGGGCAGTGCAAGCGCGCCGCAGCAGCGCGGTCCGCTAGGGTACTGGGACGTCGATCTGACCGCCGAGGCGACGTGGCGTCACGTGCGCTGGGCCGACGGGATGCTGCTGGCGCTCGGCGAGACCCCGGTCGACGGGGTGGCCAGCGCCGCCTCGTGGCGTATCGAGGGCATCGCGCCGGTGCCGAAGCCGCCGGCTCAGGGCGTGACGACGCCGGGGTCGGTCGCACAACCGAGGTAGATCGAGAGGCCGGCCTCGTTGGGGCAGCGGTCGTCTTCGTCAGCCACGCCGTCGGCGTCGTTGTCGCGGTCGGGACAGCCATCTTCGTCGACGTAGCCGTCCTTGTCCTCGGCCGCGGCGGGGCAGCGGTCCTGCGCGTCGAGCACGCCGTCGGCATCATTGTCGGGGTCGGGGCACCCGTCGCTGTCCTTGAAGGCGTCCTTGTCCTCGGCCTCGTTCGGGCAGGTGTCGGTGATGTCGATCACGCCGTCGCGGTCGGAGTCGGC
>JBEIFN010000278.1:0-3989 GCA_040382435.1 Alphaproteobacteria bacterium | reverse complement strand
GTGCAAGTGGCGGAACCGGCCCTCGAAGTCGAGGCCGTGCCCGACGACGAACTGGTCGGCGATGACGAAGCCCACGTGGTCGGCTTCGATGGGGACGACGCGGCGCTCCGGCTTGTCGAGCAGCACCATCGTCGTGATGCTCCGCGCGCCGGCGGCACGGACGAGGTCGACGACGAACTGCAGGGTGCGGCCGGTGTCGAGGATGTCGTCCACGACGAGGACGTCGGCGTCCTCCAGCAACACGCGGGGTCCGAACGTGTGCACGACCTGACCGGTGCTCTCGGTGCCGGCGTACGAGCTGACGCCGAGCAGGTCGAGCTCCACGTCGACGCCTTGGAGGTGGCGCACGAGGTCGACGGCGAATGGCACGCCGCCGGTCGCCACCGCGAGCACGACGAGGCGCTTGTCGGCCCATCGCGCGGAGATCAGCGCCGCCAACGCCGCGGTGCGTGCGGCGAGCTGCGTCGGGGTCAACAGAGGGTCGAGCTGCATCACGGGATCTCGATGTCGAACAGGAGGGGCATGTGGTCGCTGAGGGTGGTCACCGGAACCACCTCGACACCCAGCAACTTCACTTCGCGACCGATAAAGGCATAATCGAGCGTGCGGTCGGGGGTGTCCGCGCCAAACGGCAGGTACGTCCGGAAGGCCTCGGGCTCACGGGCGAACCGCTCCGCCGGGATGACGCTGGTGTGGCGGTCGAACAGCCGCTGGGCCGGCGTGACGGCCTCTGCGTATTCGACGGCGTCCGCCCCGAGCCGGCTTGGGTCGTCTCCTGGCGGCAACGCGTTGAGGTCGCCAACGAGGAGCCAGGGCATCGCTTGCTTCTCGGCGGCGGTGGCGGCGGCGTCGAGCGTCGCCATCTGCTTGTCGAGCGTGCCGTCGCCCTTGGAGAAGGCAGAGAGGTGGGTGTTGAGCGTGCGCAGCACACCGCCACCGGCGAGCGGGAGGTCCACCGCCATCAGTTGGCGGCGGAGGTTGAACGCCTGGCGCCACGCCGGCTCGTCGAGGAGCGGCAGGCTCTGGCGCTGGGCCGACCCGAGCGCGTAGCGGCTCATCACCGTGAGGTGCATCTCCACGCGTCCCAGTGGCGCGTGGGTCGGGTGCGGGAGGTAGCCCACGCGGTGGTAGGGTGCGGATGCGTGCGCGGGGTAGCCGAGCTGCTCGACCAGCCAGACGTGTTGGTCGATCCGATGGGTTCGGTCGGATCCGCGGTCGACCTCTTGCAGCAGCACGACGTCAGCTTCGCTCTCGGCGATCACGCGGGCGATCTCTGCGAGGGTCGTCTGCACGTCGTCGAGGGGCACGTGCACCGCCTCGCCGCCGTCGTAGAAGAAGTGGTGCTTGCGACTTCCTGCGTACTGGATGTTCCAGGAGAGCACCCGCAACCGGGTGCCACGCGCGAGGACGGGGGCCTCGGTCGGGCTGGTCACCGTGATCGCCTCGGTCTCCGCGGGGAACCACATCCCGTTGCGAAGCCAAGCGGCGGCGCCGAACCCCGCGAGGGCGAGCGCCGTCGCTCCTGCGCCAATGGCAAAGAGAATACTTCGAAACCGGCTCACGGGACGTGGACCTCAAGCAGCAAGACCGCGGGCACGCTCTCGACATCGGGATCGGTCCACGACCAAGCGACGGCCCCTTCGGGATCGAAGGCGATCGCGTGTGCCCCGTCGTTGTCGCCCGTCACCGCGAGGCGGTTGGCGACGAGCATCCAGTCGTCGACGTAGGACCAGCCGTTGAGGCTGACGAGGTTGTACGTCCCAGCGGCCGACGCGGCGTCCCACGTCCGCACCGTGGCCCGGTCGCGCCCGATCTCGGTGACCCTTAGTTCGTCGGTCGTGCTGATGATGTAGTTTCCGCTACCCATTCGCTCGATCTGCCAGCCCTGCTTGCGGAGGTTGGCGCCAAAGATCTCGCGGCCGAGGTCCGTCACCTCGTCGAACTGCCAGGGCTCCCCGTGCGCGAACAGGAAGTGGTTGTCGACGGTTTGGCGGAGGGTTCCGACCGCGCGCCGGTCCGGGAACGTGGTGCGCGAGGTCTGTTCGCCGTCACGATCGACGCTCACGACGACCATCTCGGTGCCGTTTTGGATCGCCATCGTCGCGGCGTCGTTCGGCTCGGCGAACGCACTGAGCACCTCGACCCAGCCCGCCGTCTCCCACAGGACCGCGCCGTCCTCGACGGCGACCCGCATCGCGCCGCGTTCGTGGCTGACGATCACCACGCCGGGTTCCGCCCAGGTGAGGTCGCGGGCGCCGGCGGGCAGGTCGAGGGACCAACTGTTGCCACGGAGCTGGTCGACCCGCATCAAGCGGTCGTTGCCCTCGTCCACGGCGAGGAAGTCGAGCGTCAAGACGTCGGGCTGCAGGACGGGGTCCTTGTTGCAGGCGATCAACAGCGCGAGCAGCGGCATCGGGCCTCCGGTTGGGCGCCATATTCCGACATCGCGGTGCGCGCCGGACCGACGCCGCGGCGGCGTCCGCGATACGGTCGCGGCATGAACCCGTTTGCTTCCGATCGCCTCGCGCGCTTCGCGGTCACCGTGGCTCGTCCGTGGGGCGTGCCGGTGCGGGTGCATGGTTCGGTGGCGGTGCTTGCGGTGCCGGCGGTGGCGTGGGGGGCTGCCGAGGCCGGCTGGCGCGGCGCCGCCGTGGTCGCGCTGTTCACCGTCGGGGTGTTGATCTCCCTCGTCGCGCACGAGCTTGGGCACGTCGGCGTGGGTCGGCGCTACGGGCTGCCGACGCGTGAGGTGTGGGTGACGCCGATGGGCGGCGTGGCGCGGATGCAGTTGCATCGCGTTCCTCCGCAGATCGACCTGCGGGTCGCCGCAGCGGGTCCGGCTGTGAGCATGCTTCTAAGCATCCTATGCTGGTTCGCTTCGTTCGGTTTTCCCATCGGGCCCGCGCGTGCGGTGTGGGAGGCGTGGGGGCTGCTCAACCTCGGCTTGGGGGCGTTCAACCTCTTGCCCGTCTGGCCGCTCGATGGCGGTCGGATGTTGCGGGACGTGTTGGCCCCGTGGTTTGGGATGCGCGGCGCCGCGCGGCTGGCCTTGGCGGTCGCGCTCGTGCTCACCGCGGTGATGGCGGCGGTCGGCTGGCGAACCGGACAGATTGGGCTGCTCGCCGTGAGCCTGATGCTCGCGCTGCTTCAACGTCGCGCGGGCCGGGTGTTGGCGTCCGGGGGTGCGGTTTGATCGCGTGGCTTGTTGCCGGTTCGGCGCTCGCGGCGCCTTTGGACGCGGAGCCGACCGAGATCGACGTCTCGGGGCTGGCCGAGGTGCGCGTCGCGGGCCTGGTCGGCGTCGATGGGGTGCCGTGGCAGGGCGTGGCGCGGCTTCGACCGACCCTCGACGTGGGCTGGGGGGACCGGTTCCGCGCGTCGGCGACGGTTGAGCTCGGGTTGGCGGAGGGGCGCGACAACGCGGCGCAGGCGGCGGCGGCGTTCGGCGCCATCGCGCGCGCGGCGGGCGCGGGCATCGGCGGCGTGGAGGACGAACGCCGTTGGCAGGCATCGGTCGGCCTCGACCGGCTGTTCGCCGATGTTTACTTGAAGATGGTGGACGTGCGGGTCGGTCGGCAGGGGTTGCTGTGGGGCAGCGGTCAGTTGATCAACCCGACCGACCCGCTGCCGCAGGTGCTGTTCGCGGAGCCGTGGAAGCCGCGCGCGGGCGTGAACGCGGTGCGGGCGACGGTGGCGGCGTCCGAGCGCGCGGAGGTCCAGGGGGTGGTCGCGGTCGACGACGACTGGAAGCACCCGCGCATCGCCGCGCGGGCGACGGGGCACCTCGGCGGTACCGACATCTCCGGGGTCGCAGCCTACCGCGACGACGACCGGAGCGGCCTGATCGGCCTCGATGTCCGAGGCACCTACGCGGTCGGTTTTTGGTTTGAGGGCGCCGTTCGGCTCGGCAAGGGGGGCTACGGCGAGGGCGTCTACGAGACGTTCACGGTCGGCGTCGACCGGTTGTGGACGGTGCTGCAGGGCGTCAG
>JBEIFN010000277.1:0-3992 GCA_040382435.1 Alphaproteobacteria bacterium | reverse complement strand
TCCGCGAGCCACGGCAACGTCGCGTTGTCCAACGCCGAGAGCGCAGGGAGCAGCCGGTGCTCTTGGAAGACAAAGCCGATCTGGTCGCGGCGAACCGCGTCCGACGGCGGTTGGCCCGAGACCCGGACCTCGCCGGCGTCGGGCGCGTCGAGGCCGGCGAGGATCGCGAGAAGCGTGGACTTGCCCGATCCGGACGGTCCGACGATCGCGACCGATTCGCCGGGCTGAACCGTCAGATCCACGCCGTGAAGCACCGGCGCGTCGACCCCGGTGAATCGGCGCACGACGCCGCGAACCTCCAAAACCGCCGTCATGCCGCCCCTCGCGCCGCAACGACACCCTCTAGCCGTTCCAGCCAAGCAGCCGCCGCCATGTCGACGGTTCCGCTCGCGGTCACCGACTGGCGGCCCGCCGCTCCGAGCGCACGGGCACGCGCCGGATCGTCGAGCAGGGCGTCCAAGGCCTCCACCAAGGCGTCGTCGTCATCGGGGACGACCACCCCTCCGCCGTGCATGCCGATGACCTCGCGGTTCGCGCCCCCGTCGGGCGCGACGACCCGCACCCCCCAGGCCATCGCCTCCAGGTTGTAGTGGCCGAACGCCTCCTCCTTGCGCGTCGGAACGCAGAAGACCGTCGCCGACGCGAGCAGCGCCCGCTTCTGCGTCGGCGTCACGTTCTCGTGGATCTCGACATGCGCGCCCGCGCCGGCACGCAGCGCGTCGACATAGGAGCGGTCGCCCGCCTGGACGGTGCCGGCGATGCGAACGCGAAGATCGGGGTGTTTCGCGCGAAGACGCTCGGCGAGGTCGAGCAGCCGATCCGCGCCCTTGGGCGGGTAGAGCCGCGCCAAGAAGGCCAGAACGGGCGGCGAACCTGGCGCGGGCGGCCCCCACGCCTGTCCGCCGACGCCGTTGGGGATGACTGCGAACGGTCGCCCCGTCCAAGCCGTCGCCGACGCCACGTGGGAGGCTGCGCTCGCGCTCACGGCGACGACGTCGGCGCACGCGGCGAGACCCCGGCCGATGTCGCGCCACGCGGCGTCCCGTGCCGCGCCGAGGGCGTCGACGAAGTGCCCCTCTCCCTGAACCGTGCAGACCACCGGCACACCGACATGCGCCGACAACGCCGGCGCCAACCCCGCGAGCAGGCTGTTGCTGAGGACGACGACGTCGGGGGCTTCCGCGCGCACGGCATCGAGCAGCGGCCAGACCTCGGACGCCACCGGCCCGTCGACACCCGCGAGCATCGCGAGCGTCATCGACCCCAGCGACTCCGGCCGCGTCGATCCCGCGGTCGCGGCAACGCGTGCCAGCAGCGACGGCGCGGCGAGGGCGTCCGCAAGGAACCTTGGAACGAACCGCCATCCCGGTACGTGGGCCGCCATCCATACGCCGATCCCGCCCATCCGAACCTGCTCACCCGGCCGACACGCGTCGACCTCCGCGACGACCGGCAGGTACAGCGGCATCAACGCGGCGTCATGCCCCAAGCGCCGCCAAGCATCGACCAAGGCCGCATCGCGCACGCAGGTGCCACACCAGAAGCCGCCGGTGCCGCCGGTGAGGTGAACGATCTTCAAGCGGTCGACCCCACCAAGCGCGCGCCGCCGTAGGGCAACGCCGCCGGCACGGTTCCAACCTCGTCGAGGGCGCCGAGGAGCGCGGCGTGGTCGCGGAAGAAGTCCCCGATCAACAAGTCGGTGACGTCTCCCTTGAGCTCCGGATGCGCGCGCATCAGCTTCGCCATCGAGAATTCGCGGTCATAAAACGAGAACACGAGCGCGCGCATCGCCTCGAGGCCCGCGCATACCCAACGGCCGTAGCCCGCGAACGCCGCCGCCGAGACGTCGCCCGCCTGCAGCGCCCGATGCGCGGCGAGCGCGGCCTCCTCGCCGGTCCGCAACGCCAGGAAGACGCCCGACGAGAACACAGGGTCGAGGAAGGCGAACGCGTCTCCCGCCAGGACGACGCCGTCGTCGGCGCAATGCTCCGAGCGGTAGCTGTAGTCGGAGGTGACGTGGACCCCGTCGACGGCCGTGCACCCCGCCATCCGCTCGGCGAGCCACGGGTTGAGCGCGACCGCGCGCGCGAAGGCCGCGTCGAGATCGCGGTCCGCGCCGTAGAGCAGACCCGGTTGGCGGACGACGCCGACCGAGGTGCGCCCGTTGGCCATCGGGATCACCCAGAACCACCCGTCCTCGGGCAGGCTGACGACGGTGGTCGCGCCCGCGTGCGTCCCCTCATCCCTCGGAAAACCCTCGACGTACGTCCACAGCGCCACCCGCTGGAGCGCAGGCTCGGCGCGGCGCCATCCGCGCAGCGACCGCACGACGCCGTCGCGCCCCGAGGCATCGATCGTGACCGGCGCGCGCACGCTGACCGGACCGTCCGGCGACTTCGCGATCACACCGATGACGGCACCGTTCTCTTCGATCAGCCCCGTCACGGACGTCTCTTCGAGGACGAGCGCGCCCGCATCGGCCGCGTGCCGCAGAAGCGCATGATCGAACGTCGCGCGGTCCACCTGCCAAGTCGCCGACGACGGGTGTTCGACGTGGTCCGAGAACGTGAACGGCGCGCTCATCCGGCCGTCCGGCGTCACGAAGCGGACCGACTGCTTGACCTGAAAGCCCGCCTCGCGGACGACGTCGAGGGCGCCGATGCGCTGTAGCGTCCACCACCCACACGGAAGCAACGACTCCCCGATGTGGTAGCGCGGGAACCGGGCGCGTTCGAGGACGACCACGCTCCGGCCTAGACGCGCCAAGGTCGCCGCCGCCGTGGCACCCGCCGGACCGCCGCCGATGACGATCGCGTCCACCTCGATGCTCGTGTTCGCCTCGCTCATGCCGCCTCCGTGCATCCGCCATGGGCGCACAGGAACAGCGTCGGCAGCAGCGTGTCGACCCGCAACCACGCCTCGCGACGCAAACGGACACCCTCACCGGGTTCGAGCCAGCCTTGGCCACGCAGCACGTCGATCCCGGGCGCGAGGATGCGGCCCGCGTCCAGCCCATGCGCACGACCAAGCGCGTCGACGTCGAGCCACCCGAGCTTGAGCTGCAGCACCGCCTCGCGCACCAGACGCTCCAACGCCGACATCGCATAGCCGCGCTGCCAGCCGCGCCCCTCGCCGAGCACGGAGGTGAGCCACGTCGCGCGGTCCTTGTGGTTCTGTACGTGGACGCCTTGCAGGTGACCAAAGGCGGAGACGCCGACGGGGAGCAGGTCCGCGCCGTGCCAGAGGCTGTCGCGGTAGACGAAGCGCTGTGGGCCGCGGACGGCGGTGTAGCCGCTGCTCAGCCGGTAGCCAGCACCTTCGAGCAGCGCGAACGCTTCTCCCACCCAAGCACGCCGCTCCGACCAAGGCGGCAGGGACAGCGGCACGCCGTCGCGGACATCGCGAAACACCGCCGTGTTCCCCGGGATCTCCATCTGGTAGATCGTGACGCTGTCGGCACCGAGCGCCACCGCCGCGCGCACACCAGCGAGGAACATCGCCTTGGGCTCGCCGACCATGCCTGCGATCAGATCGAGGTTGATCTGCGTAAAGCCCGCCTCGCGCGCCATCTCGAACGCAGGGGCGATGTGCTTGGCGTCGTGGGCGCGCCCGTTGGCGTCGAGCACATCGTCGTCGAAGCTCTCGACGCCGAGCGAGACGCGCGTGACGCCCGCCGCGCGCAGCGTCGCCATCTTCTCGGGCCGGACCGTCCCCGGCTCGCACTCGAAGGTGACCTCCGCACCGTCGGCGAGCGGCAGCACGGCCCGCAGCCCCGACAGCAGCATCTCGATCGCCCGGTTCGAGAGATAGGACGGCGTTCCCCCGCCAACGTAGAGGAAGTCAACCGCGCGGCCCGCGGCCAGAGGCGTCGAGGACCACGCCCGCGCCTCGGCGAGCACGCCGTCGACGTACGCGTGGACCTCCTCGGCAGGGACCTCCGTCTCCACCTTGAAGTAGCAGAACCGGCAGCGTTTGCGGCAGAACGGGATGTG
>JBEIFN010000276.1:0-3999 GCA_040382435.1 Alphaproteobacteria bacterium | reverse complement strand
GTCGCGGAGGGGTTCGCGTTCGCCACGCGCCACCAGCTCGCCGACGCGGCGATCGACGGCCGACGCACCGCCGGGGGCTTCGAGGGCGGCATGTTGTATCGCTTCTGATCCCCCTGCCTCGCAGCCCGCTTCCCCCATGCTACCCTCGTCCTTGGAGGCCGCATGACCCGCCGCAACCTCGCCGCTCTCGTCGCCTTCACCGCGGCCTGCAGCGCGTCGCCGTCGACCGACGTCGGCGCCGACACCGACACCGCGCTCGGGACGGAGACGGCGGTCGACACCCCGGTCACCGACACGCCTGCGGTCGACAGCGCCGCCGATACGCCCACGGACACGGCACCGCCTGAGCCAACGGGGCCGCGCTGCGTGATCGGTGCCGGGACGACCGCGTTCGAGCCCGTCGCCGCCGGCAGCGCGTTCGACGTCGAGAAGGGCACCCAGGGCGCCTGGCACACGTTCGCAAGCGTCGTCTGTGACGAGGTCCGTGCGGGGTCGGCCAGCGACGTCCTCGACCGCACCAACCCGCTCGTCGACTTCGCCGTGCGCGACGCGTCCGGCGCGCTGCTCGCAGGCTACGAGAACCTGCCACGTCCGATGGCGCGGGACGGCCGTGCGGCGTTGATCCACGAGATCCTCGTCTTTCGGAGCGGCACCTTCGAGGACGCGATCGACCGCGACGCGGTGATCACCGTGGACCTGCTCGACGCCGACGGCGTGAGCGTTCACGCCGAGCTCCCGGTGCGGCTCGTGGCGTGGCCGGGCTACGTGCCGCCCGCCCCGGTCGACACCGCCACCCCCTCGCCCTAGCCGCGCTCAGGCGTCCGCTGGTTCTTCCTCGCTCCGCTCGGGATCGGGCACGAACCGCGCGTACAGCGACGGCAACAAGAACAGGGTGAGCAGCGTCGAGGTCACGAGGCCACCGATCACGACGATCGCCAGCGGACGTTGGACTTCGGCGCCCATGCCTTGGGCGAGCGCCATCGGCACGAAGCCGATCCCGGCGACCGACGCGGTCATCACGACCGGCCGAAGCCGCTCCCGGGCGCTCTCCCACGCCGCATCGCGCGCCGGCCTGTCCACGTGCAGCTCCGTCGTCCGAGATACGAGAACGATGCCGTTCATCACCGCGATACCGGACAGGGCGATCAGCCCCACGACGGCGCTCATCGAGATCGGCAGGCCGACGACGGCGAGCGCGAGCAGGCCACCCGACGCGGCGACGGGTACATTCAGGAAGATCAGCCACGCAGGCCGCCAACGCGCAAACGCTTGGTACAGCACGAGGAGGATCAACCCGAGCACGGCCGGGACGGTGATCGCCATCCGAACGCTCGCGTCGCGAAGCTGCTCGTAGCGGCCCTTCCACGCCACCCAGAAGCCATCGGGGATGTCGACGTCCGACACGGCCGCCTGCGCCTCGGCGACGAACGACCCCCAAGTCACGGCCGCGGACGTTCGCCTGCACGATCACCCGGCGGCTCCCCTCCGAACGCTTGACCGTCGCCGGCGCGAGCGACGTCGTGACGTCAGCGACGTCGCCAAGCGTGACGACGCCGTGGTCCGCAACGATCGGAAGGTCTGTCATCGGCACACCTGACGGCATCGCGGTCCGCAGCACGACAGGATCGCGCCAGCCATCCCGGAGCACCTGTGCGACCTCGACGCCGCGCCGTAGCCCCGCGACCAGCCCATGGACGTCGGGCGACGTCACCCCAAGACGCGAGAGGTCGGCCTCGCGCAGCCGGACGTCGGTGGTCGGTAGGCCCTCCACCGAGGGCGCCTTCACGTCGGCGGCGCCCGGGACGCCTTCGAGCGCCGCAGCGATCTCGGCGCCCAGTGCCAGAAGCTGCTCCAAGTTCTCGCCGTGAATCTCGACGCCGACGTCGCTGGTGATCCCCTCGAGCATCTCGTTGAACCGCATCTCGATCGGCTGCGTGAACACCAGGTTGGCCCCAGGTGCCTCGGCTTGAATCGCCGCTTCGATCGCGTTGATCAGCCCTTCCGTGGTCGTCGCCGTCGTCCACGTCTCGTGCGGGTACAGTTCGATGAGGACGTCGGCCTCCTCCATGCCCATCGGATCGGTGGCCACGCCTGGGGCCCCGATGCGCGACGCCACGCGCTTGACCTCCGGGAACGTTCGAATCACCCGCTCCACCTCCGTCCCGAGCCGGAGCGCCTCCGCAGGGGAGATGCTGGGCAGGCGCATCGTCTGAAGGACGAGATCGCCCTCTTCCAGACGCGGAACGAACTCCACCCCGAGCGAGGCCCCCACCCCAAGGCTCAGCACGACGAGCGCGCCCGAAAGGCCCGCCGCGACGGTGGGGCGAGCCATCATCGCCGCGAGCAACGGGGCGTGCGCGGCACTCAGGCGTGCCGTGAGCCACGTCTCGTGCTCCCCAGCGGGTCGCAGCACGAGGCTCGCGACCGCGGGCACCCACGTGAGCGACAAGACGAGGGCGGTTCCGAGCGCGAGAAGCACAGTCCAAGCCATAGGCTGAAACAGCCGCCCCTCGGTGCCCTGCATGCCGAGGATGGGCAGGTAGACGAGGATGAGGATGCCGACGGCGAACAGCACGGGTCGGCTCACGGCGCTGGCTCGTTCCACGACGGCCGCGCCGAAGGTGCCGCGTTGCGCGAGGTGCACGCCAACGATCGCTTCGACCACGACGATCGTGCCGTCGACCACGAGACCAAAGTCGATCGCGCCAAGCGACATCAGGTTGCCCGAGAGGCCGAGCCACGTCAGGCCGACGAACGCGCCGAGCAATGCCAGCGGGATGACGCTCGCGACGAGCAAGCCCGCGCGGAGATCACCGAGAAGGACCAGCAGCACGAGGACGACCAACGCGCCGCCCTCCGCGAGGCTCCGGAAAACGGTGCGAAGCGTGGTGGAGACCAACTTTTCGCGGTCGTAGATCGGCTCAAGGTGCACATCATCGGGCAGGCTCGCCTGGATCTCGGTGACGCGCGCCCGGACCTGTTGCACCACCGTCCGGGCGTCCCCACCCGCGACGAGCTGGACCACGGCGAACAGCGCAGGCCCCTCGCCATCGGCGGCGCCCAGCCCGATCGTCATCGCTTGGCCCTCGGCGACGGTGCCGAGATCGCCGAGCAGCACGCGTCCCCCAGCCGGCAGGGGGATCGCGACGTTCGCGAGTGCCTCGGGCGTCTCGGGGTTCGAGACCGCCCGTACCGTCACGCGCTGGGCCCCCTCGGTGAGCGCGCCAGCCGGTGTGAGCGCCACCGCCCCACCCACGACGTCGGCGACGTCTTGCCAGCGTAGACCGTGTGCGGCGAGCCGGTACGGATCGAGCTGCACGTCCAACTGCGGCGCGCCCGCGCCCCACGCGTTCACTTCGACAACGCCCGGCACGCCGCGCAAGCGCGCCGCCACATCGCGCTGAAACAGGCGGTAGAGATCCGCCGGAGAGCGATCATCGGACCGCATCGTGAACTGCCACACCTCACCCAGCCCCGTGGATGGCGGTGCGAGCTGCGGTGTCCCGGCGAGGTCCGGGATCTCGTCGCGCGCGAGGTCGACTTGCTCTTTGACGATCTGCCGGGCGCGCCAACGGTCGACGTCGTCCTCGAACACCGCGGTGATCGCGCTGACGCCGGACGTCGACAGCGAGCGCACCTCGACCAGCCCCGGCAAGCCGCCCAACGACCGCTCCAGCGGCCGGGTCACCAGCAGCTCGACCTCTTCAGCCCCCAAACCCGGCGACGAAGTGACGACCTGCACCTGCACGTTGGTGAGATCCGGAAAGGCGTCGAACGTCATCGACTGAACGGTCCGCAAACCGAGCCCGACCGCGAGCATCACCAACAGGATCACCAGCCATCGGTGCCGGACCGAGACGGCGATCAGGGCTTCGGGGGTCATTCCTCACCACCCTCGGGGTCGAGGCTGAGCAGCGACTGGAGCAAGAACACGCCGTCGACGGCCACCTTGGCGTCCGGGGGCAAACCACGAACCACCACGTCGCCGTCGACGGTACC
>JBEIFN010000275.1:0-4008 GCA_040382435.1 Alphaproteobacteria bacterium | reverse complement strand
GCGTCACCGAGCCCGACGACGCGCTCGTCCAGGCGGCGTGCCGCGACGCGAGCCGTCCGGAGTTTCAGGGGTTGGTCCAGCATGTCACCCCCCGCTACGCCTGGGATGACCTCGTTCTACCCGACAAGATTCTCCGACAGCTCAAGCAGCTCGAGGACGTCCTCGCACAGCAAGAGGTCGTCATGCACACGTGGGGGCAGAGTCGCCTCCGCCCGCGCGGCTACGGTCTCAAGGCACTCTTCTCGGGCAGCCCAGGCACCGGCAAGACGATGTGCGCCGAGGTGATCGCCGGCGCGCTCGGCTACGACCTGTACAAGGTCGACCTGTCGAGCGTCGTGAGCAAGTGGGTCGGCGAGACCGAGAAGAACCTACGACAGGTGTTCGACGCGGCCGAGGGCGGCACCAGCGTGTTGTTGTTCGACGAAGGCGACGCGCTGTTCGGCAGCCGCGGCGACAACGACTCGGCGCAGGACAAGTACGCCAACCAAGAGGTCTCGTACTTGCTCCAGCGGCTCGAGGTGTTCGAGGGCTGCGTGATCATCACGACGAACCTGCAAGAGAACATCGATGAGGCGTTCTTGCGCCGGTTCGGCGCCGTGGTCGAGTTCCCGTTCCCCTCCCCGCTCGAACGGCGCAAGCTGTGGGAGCGCGCGCTCCCACCCGAAGCCTTCCGGGACGCTGACATCGACACCGACATGCTCGGCAAGCAGTTCCACCTGGCGGGCGGCAGCATCGTCAACGCGGCGATCAACGCGTGCATCGACGCGTCCGCGCGCGGGGACCGGCTCGCGATGCGCCACTGCGTGGTAGCGGTGGCACGCGAGCTCTACAAGATGGGCAAGCAGGTCAACCGGGTCAACTTCGGGGCCTTCTTCCCCGAAGTCGAGGGGTTGTTCACCTGATCGGCGTCTCGCCGGACGGCTCCAACTTGGGGTCGGGCGTCCCCGGCGCGATCTGGCGGACGAGCGCCACCTGGCTGTAGCTGTACTCCCGGGCCTCGGCCTGGACGCTGGACGCCGTCACCGTGCCCGTCATGCGGTAGCTCGACTCGACCAGCGCACCATCGGCGGCGTCCCAGACGGCCGCGCCCGTCATCTGGGCCGCGATCGTGTTGCGCGGCTGACCGTTGAACTCCTCGGAGCTCGCGATGACGCCCTTGGCCGACGACGCGAGCAACGACCGGTCGCCCGACTGCGTGCCGACCTGCCACCGGGTCTCCGAGCTGCCCAGCGTGCCGGTCAACGAGGGCAACATCCAAGCCAAACCGCCCTTTTGGATCCACTGACCGGCACCGCGGTCGTCGCCGTCCTTGGGCAGATGCACATCGAGCGGCGCGATCGCGCGAAGCACCAGCTGACGCATCATCTCGCCAATGCGGCGGAGGCGGTTGATCCGCGTGTCGACGCCCTTGAGGTCCACCTGCCGGATCTTGCCGTCGACGCCTTGGATCAGCTCGATCCAAGCTTGGTCGGCGAGCACGGTCGCCCACTCGGGCGCGACCTTCTCGACCCGATGGACACTCTGGGGGTTGGGCGTCGCGCGCAGGCTGGCTGCGTCGATGTCGCAACGGACGAGCCAAGCGGTCTTGCCGACCTCATCGAGCGCCGCGCAGCTCAGCACCAGGTCGATCTGCACGGTGTTGACGAGCGCATCGACGTTGACGGCCGCGTTGAACTCGATGGCCTCAGGTAGCACGACCTCGGCCTTGGCGACGAACCGGCGCGTTTGGCCGGGCTGCCACGACCAAGCGTAGCCCTCAGACGCGAGCGCCTCGCCTCCCCCAGCGAGGAGCACCAATGCGACAGCCCAAGCGGTGTTGCGCAGCATGAAACCTCCGTCAGAAGCTGAAGCCCGCACCGGCGGTGAACCCGAAGTGGGGAAGCACGGTCACCCGGTACCCATCGCCGGGGTCGCCCGGATCGATCATCTCACCCCGAAACAGCGTGTCGCCGAATGGGATCAAGGCACCGCCGAACAGGTCGACGTCGATCAACGGCACAACCCGGCCCTTGTAGTCCTTTCTTCCAAAGGAGGGATCTTCGGTCAACCCAAGGTGGCCTGTGACCTCGACGGCGTGGGGGGCGTTGTGGACGCCGGAGCGAACGAAGAGCCGCGGGCCGATGCCCATACCGGCGTCGCGCAACAAGAAGACCCCGAGTTGGCCGTAGAGGTACCTCGACCACTGGAGATCCTTGAAGACCTCGGTCGGCGTCGAGCCATCGTTCGGCAGATCGGCGACCACGAGGTTGCCGTCGGTCTGGTACCGCTCGTGCCACAAGCCATCGCCCTCGGCGCTGACGTTCTTGGCGAACTGCACGCCGAAGCCGAACATCAAGCGGTTGAACTGGCCGCGCAGCTGCAAGTCGATCGGGAACGACGCCGGCGTCGGCTTGAGGAGCGACGACAAGTCGTCGACGCCCACCACGCTGCCGAGCCCGCCGCCCTGAAGGGTGCTCGGATCGGTGGTTTCGAGCGCGGTGAGCGCGGTGGTATCGACGGTCGCGCCATTGAACCCGAGACCCACGCTCGACAGCGCCGAGAACCGCACCGGGAAGCCATGGTTCCGGTCCAGCTCCAGCCGCAGCCGGCCGCTGCGCTTGTCCCAGCGCCAAACCCAGACGCTGTACGGGCTGCCGGCCTTGGGGATGGCGACGTAGATCTCATCCTTGGGATGCAACGCCTGGAACGTCGCGAGCGAGGCGCGCGTGGCGGCGTCGAGGTCGGGCAAGCACTCGTTCGGGAAGGCCATCAGCTGGTTCAGAAGGTCAAAACCCATCTTCTGTCGTGCAACTTCCCACACGAAGTAGATCTTGTCGTCGAGCCGCTGGACCTCGACCCGCTCCGAGAACGAGTACCCGTCATCGCGTTCGACGCTGAGGTGGATGCGGCCGCGCGGCGTCACCAGCATCCCCGACCCGTCGACGACACGCTCGACGCCGTTGAGGAGCACCTTGTACTCCTTGGCGAACGCAGGGGCGTCAAAGAAGCCCTGGTCGTGGAAGGCCAGCGGGAGCGTCGGATGTACGCCATCGTCGATTTGGGCGACGAGGTCGAGGATATAGTCGCGGACGTCGCCCGAAGGCAGGCGCTTCTCCATCGCGAGCTCGGCGTTGTCGAGCGGCGGACCGTAGGTGCGGTCCTCCCAGATCATCGCGGCGGCGAGGAACAGGTAGTAGTTGGTCGGCTCCGGACCCACCATGCGGAAGTACGGCGGCGTCTGGTTGCGAAGGTTGAACACCGCGCGACCGGTGGTGACGTACAGATCGAACAGCAGCTCGCGGGTGTCTTGGCGGTCGTTGAACCAGACGGCGTCGATCAATGGCAGGAGCGACCCCGCGATCGCGAGATCGTCGGTGCGTGTGCCGAGCTTGGTCTGCGCCGACTCGAGGCCCCGGCGGACGCGCGCGACCACCGCCTCGGGGACGCGACCCGGCTGGTCGAGCGGGTCGGCAGGCAGGCCGTCGACAAAAAGGCGCCGGCGCCCCTCTTGATAGAGGTCGAGACCAGGCTGAAAGACGGCGTTTGGGCGCAAAATCTGGTTACGAACCATCGCCTGCAGGATCAGGTTGTCCTCGGTGACGGGCGCATCAGGCCAACGCAACACGAGGACGCGTGCCTTCTTCTGCCCGTTCTTCTTGTCCAAGGCGGCGAGACGGGCCGCGGCCGCGTCCTGCTGGACGTCGACCGATTCTTCGACCTTCTGCTGAGCGACCCCGAGGATGTCGATGCCCTGCGCGTACGCGGAGGAGCCGCCGGAGAGGAGCGTCAGAACGATGAACAGCGTCGCAAGCGCGAAGCGAGCGGCAAACGACCCAGAGCGGCGCATGAGGACCTCACGGACACCCGCCCCGTATCCCGGCGCGCGCCGAGGTGAGGTCACTCGGCCCGGCAGCTCGGCTGCGGTCGGTCCGGCGTACAGCCGCCGCACACGGCCCGTGTCGTCCCCGGCACGATGTTCGCAGAGATGACCTGACCGCCGTCACAGGCGGCCTTGGCGGTACAGCCCTC
>JBEIFN010000274.1:0-4018 GCA_040382435.1 Alphaproteobacteria bacterium | reverse complement strand
GGACGTACTACCACTACGGGGGGATCCCGGTCGATGCCATCCCCCTGCGCGACTGCGCACAAGCGGGGCCGGAGCGGCTCGGCGAGGTCGGCCTCGCCGTGGGGCGTCTCGAGCTGCTCGACTTCGTTCGCTCCGAGCTGCGTCAGATCGAGGGCACGGCGATGCGCGTGGTCGACCCTGGAGGTCCCGGGCGCGCCGCTGTCGTCGAGGTGGACGCGACCGACGGCCGGTTCTGGTTGGTCGAGGATGAGCTGATCCGTTCGGCCTACAAGTCGGGCAACCCCAAGCGCCTCTCGCCGCTGTGGGGGCTGGACATCACGCTGCGCTACACGCTGCTGCCCGACAGCGAGGTGCTCGATCTCGACGTCGTCGTGCGCGCCGGAAGCGGCGGGAGCGGCGGCTACCTCGTGGGGGTGCTCAACTTCCCGTCCGATCGCACCGAGGATCTGTATTGGGCCAACGAGGGCCTCTCGTTTGGTGGCTTCACGCTCGACGCCGGGCTCCCGTTCTACGGGCTGAGCGGCGAGAGCAGTTATGCGATCGCACCAGCGGCGGGTCGGCTCGCGCGCGCCGAGGTCAGCGGTGCCGTCGCGCTGCTCAACCTCGACGAGGTCTTCTCTCCGCTCTCGGTCGACGACGGGGCGGCGCCGGTCGCGAGCTGGAAGATCGGTGCCGTCGCGGGGGATGTTGATGACGCAGCCTACGCCGTCCTCTCCAAGATCCCCGAGGCCGTACCGGGTCGAACGACCTCGTTCGGCGCGACCCGTGCGACGGTCGTCGACGCCGCCGGGGGGCCCGTCGGAGGCGCGGTCGTCGAGGCACAGCTGCAGCGCGCGGACGGGACGTGGCGCGCGATCACGCGCTCGCGGACGGACGCGTCGGGCGTCGCGGAGGTGACGACCTTCGGCTTTGGCGAGCTCGCCTCGGTGCGGCTCGTCGCGTCGGCCGAGGGCCGTGCGTCCAGCGTGCCCGTGGCGGTGGTCGGTGCGGACACCTCGCTGACGGTGGGGCCGGCCGGTGCGGCCCAGGTGGTGCTGACCGACGCGTCCAACGGCGAGGAGATCCCCGCGCGCCTCGAATGGATCGACGCCGACGGGGTGGTGCAGCGGCGAACGTACGCCGTCCCCGGTGATGCACCGGTCGCCATCCCGCCCGGGGCTTGGCGCATCCGGGCGACGCGCGGGTACGAGTGGTCGATCGGCGAGGCCGTCGTCACCGTGCCGGAAGACGGTGAGGTCGAGGTGGCGGTCGCGCTCGATCACCTCGTCGACACCACGGGCTGGCTGTCGATGGACAGCCACGTGCACCAGGAGCCCTCGGCCGACAGCAGGACGTCCGAGCCCGATCGCCTCAAGACGGTCGCCGCTACCGGGCTCGACGTCGTGATCGCCACCGATCATGAGATCATCCGGTCGCGGCGCGCGCTGGCCGCCGACGCGTCGCTCTCGTCCTTCCTCGCGGTGGTCAGCGGCGAAGAAGTGACGGCGACGACCCCGGAGCACATCAACGCCTGGCCGTTCCCCGACCCCGCGCCCGGTGACGTGCGCGGCAACATCCCACGGTGGTACGGCCTGGGTTTGGGCGAGACCTTCGCCGTGATCCGCGAGCGCGGCGCGGAGCTGGTTCAGCTGAACCACCCGCGGTTCTCGTGCAACTGGATGTGCTTGATCGGTTGGGACCGCGCCACCGGCGAGCCGCAGCTGTCCGACCCCACGCTGCTGGGGCTGGAGCCGACGATGTCCCTGTGGAGCTGGGACTTCGACGTGTTCGAGGTGATGAACGGGCTTAAGTCGCCGCTGATCGACCCGGACTTTCCGGACGCGAGCGGGCTGTTCGAGGACTGGCTCGCTTTTCATGACCACGGCCACCCCGTCACGGCGGTGGGCGTCACCGACGCGCACGACGCCGAGCTTCCCGGCTCTCCGCGGACGTACTTCGCGGCGGTGGAGGAGGACATGACCGCGTTCGACGAGGCGGCGATGGTCGACGCGCTCCGCGAGCGGCGGGCGCTGGTCAGCGCCGGGGCGTTCGCGCGCGTGAACTTGGACGGGGCGGGGCCCGGCGAGACGGTCCGCGTGTCGGGAACGGCGTCGCTCACGGTGCATGTCGAGGCGCTGCCCGAGATCGACGTTGACCATGTCACCGTGCTGGTGAACGGCATCCAGGTCGCCTCCGTGCCCACCGACGACCCGGACGGCGTCGTCAAGCTCGACCTCCTTCTGCCGTTGTCGTTTGCCGAGGACGCCCACGTCGTCGTCGTCGGCTGGGGCGCGAACCCGATGCCCGAAGGGTTCTACGACTACGACCCGACCGGGACGCCCCGCTTCTTCTCGAACGCGATCTTGGTCGATGCCGACGGGGTGGCGGGATGGCAAGCACCGGGCTGGCGCGGCGGGCCGGTGTTTGACGAGAGCCGCGTATCGCCGTCGCCGTGAGCGTGGTTACGGTCCATGCGTGAGGTGGCGATGCGCGCGCTCTGGTTCGCCTTGTGGATGGCCGGATGCGGCCCACTGTCTTCGATCGTGGCCACCCCGCCGGCGAGCGCCGCCACGGTGCCGTCGGCCGATGAGCTGTTGGGGGCGATCGACACGAACATGACGTTTGAGACGCGGACGGCGACGATCACGATGACGGTGATCCAGGAGGGCCGCCAGCGGGTCTATGTGATGCGCTCGATGTCGCGCGGCCTTGATCAGGCCGCGACCGAGTACCTCGATCCTGCCCGGGACAAGGGCACGAAGATGCTTCGCATCGGGCAGGATGTGTGGACCTACCTGCCGAGTGTGGAGCGAACCCAAAAGATCAGCGGCCAGATGCTGCGCCAGGGCCTGATGGGCTCGGACCTGTCCTACGAGGACATGATGGGCAGCAGCAAGTGGCGCGACGACTACAACGCGGTCGTGACCGGTGCGGAGACGCTCGGCGGCATCCCGTGCTGGAAGGTCGAGATGACGGCCAAGAACAGCGCCGTCGCCTACCCCAAGCGGGTCGCCTGGGTCGCCCAAGACTCGAAGATCCCGATTCGCCAAGAGCTGTACGCCTTGTCGGGGATGTTGCTCAAGCAATGGGACATGGGCGCAGTGCAGACCTACCCCGGTGGCCGCCAATTCCCGACCCGGATGGTGATCATCGACAAGCTCAAGAAGGACAGCATGACCATCTTGAGCATGTCGGACGTCAAGTTCGGCGTCTCGCTCGAAGCCGAGGTCTTCTCCACGCGGTGGCTGGAGCGGCGGTAACCCTCACTCCCCGCCGAGTTCGCGCCAGAGGAAGACGAGGGACATCGCCCACATCTTCGCACGGTCTGCGTTGGTCGCAGCGCCTCCGTGACCACCCTCGGTGTTTTCCCAATACAGGACGTCGTGGCCTTGGTCGGTGAGCTTGGCGACCATCTTGCGCGCGTGACCGGGGTGCACTCGGTCGTCGCGCGTGGAGGTGGTGAAGAAGGTCCGCGGGTAGGAGACGTCCGCTCGGGCGTTGTGGTACGGAGAGAAGGTCTGGATGCTCCGCCACTCCTCAGCAACATCCGGGTCGCCGTACTCGCCCATCCAGGATGCCCCCGCGAGTAGGTGCGGGTAGCGCTTCATGTCGAGCAGCGGAACCTGACACACGATCGCGCCGAACCGGTCGGGGTACAGCGTGAGCATGTTCCCCATCAGCAGTCCGCCGTTGCTACCGCCCATCGCACCGAGGTGGTTGGGCGTGGTGACCCCGCGCGCGACGAGGTCGTCCGCCACGGCGGCAAAGTCTTCGTAGGCGCGATGGCGCTTGTCCTTGAGGGCGGCCTGGTGCCAGCTCGGTCCGTATTCGCCGCCGCCGCGGATGTTGGCGAGGACGTAGACGCCGCCCTGTTCGAGCCACGCCGCGCCGAACGCCGCGCTGTACGACGGCGTCAGGCTGACCTCGAAGCCGCCGTAGCCGTACAGCAAGGTGGGCGCGGCCCCCTTGGGGGTCGGAGACGGCTTGCTGACTTGGAAGTAGGGGACCTTCGTCCCGTCCTTGGACGTCGCGAAGTGCT
>JBEIFN010000273.1:0-4018 GCA_040382435.1 Alphaproteobacteria bacterium | reverse complement strand
GGCCGAGCGCGACGAGGCCTCTCGCCAGGGTCGCGTCGCGCGCCTTGTCGATCTGGTCGCCGATCTTGGCGGCCGACTTGTCGCCCATGCGGTCGAGGGCGGCGAGCGTCCGAACGTCGAGGCGGAACAGGTCGGAGAGCCGCCGGACGAGCCCGCGGTCGACGAGCTGGTCGATGAGGGTCTCGCCGATCCCTTCGATGTCGAAGGCGCTGCGCGACACCGCGAGGGCGAGCGCGCCGCGGAGCTGGTCGATGCAGCCGAAGCGGTTCGGGCAGATGCGCTTTTCACCGTCGCCGATCTCGGCTTCGCGCCGTGTGGTCGCCGCCCTCGTGATCACCTGCAACGCCTCGATCGCCGTGCCGCACACCGGGCAGACGTCCGGGAAGGTCCATGGCGGCCGCGCGGCGTGCGCGGCGTCCTCCTCGGCCGAACGCAGCCGATTCTCGACCCGCGGGATGACGTCGCCCGCGCGCTTGACCCACACGACGTCGCCCGGTCGAAGGTCGCGCTCGGCGACGAACGCCGCGTTGTGGAGCGTGGCGTTCGTCACCGTGACGCCCCCGACGCGGACGGGGCGCAAGCGAGCGACCGGCGTCACCACGCCGCTGCGGCCGACTTGCACATCGATCGCCTCCAGCACCGTGGTGACCAGCGTGGCGGGGTATTTGAACGCGATGGCCCAGCGCGGCGCGCGCGTGACGAACCCGAGCAGGTCTTGGAACGTGCGGTCTTCCACCTTGACGACCGCGCCGTCGATCTCCCACGGCAGCGTCGGACGGAGCGCGCCGAGGGCCTCGATGGCGTCCAGGACGGCTTCGAGACCGTCGCAGCGTCGGTTGTGCGGGTTGACGGCAAAGCCCCAGGCCGCGAACTGCGCGAGCGCGTCGAGGTGCATCGAGGGGAGGTCGTAGCCTTCGCACAGGCC
The DNA here is from genome assembly GCA_040382435.1 of Alphaproteobacteria bacterium. Lineage (GTDB taxonomy): Bacteria > Myxococcota_A > UBA796 > UBA796 > JBEIFN01. Next base: position 3,093 of record JBEIFN010000273.1, on the reverse strand, counting down.
GACAGAGTGGGCGTAGAAGGCGAGTGGACGCTCGGCGGCCGCGTTCGGGTCGAGCTGCCGGACGGTCCCGGCGGCGGCGTTGCGGGGGTTCTCGAAGGTCTTGAGCCTGCGCGCGGCGCGGTCCAGGTTCATCACCTCGAAGTCGGCGGTGGGGAACACGACCTCGCCCCGGACGGTGAGCCGGCGCGGCGCGTCGCCCCGGAGGGTGCGGGGGACGTTGCGGATGGTCCGCACGGTGTGGGTGACATCCTCGCCGACCTCGCCGTCACCGCGGGTGCCGGCCGCCGTCAACACGCCGTCGACGTAGACCAGCTCCATCGCGAGGCCATCGAGCTTGGGTTCCACCGCGTAGCGAACGGGTTCCTCGGCCCCGCGCTGCACATCGGCGGCGAGCCCCTTGCGGACGGTCTTGTCGAACTCGAACAGGTCGGCGTGTCGGACCTCGCGCGGGGCGTCGTCGGCGGCCTTGGGGTCGATGAACGCGTTCGCGAGGCTCAACATCGGCACCTCGTGGACGAACGGGGTCAGCGAGGCGACTGGGCCTTCGCCGACACGACGCGTCGGGGAGTCGGGCCGGACCAACTGGGGAAACACCGCCTCCAAGGCTTCGAGATCCCGGTACGCAGCGTCGTAGGTCGCGTCGTCGACGACGGGAGCGTCGTCGATGTGGTACGCGCGGCTCCACGTGTTGAGCTGGCTGACGAGCCGGTGGATGCGCGCGACGGCCTGTAGCGGTGGCAGGGAGCGAAGGTCATCCATCGGTCACTCCGTCAGGTACCGGAACGGGTCTTCGGGGCAGGCGCAGGTCGAGCAGCCGCGGGCGTCGCGCGTGATCGGCGGGCCGTTGGGGCAGGCGAGGGCGCACGCGCGGGGAGGTGGGCAGTCGGCGGGCGGGGCCGGGTCGATGCGCGGCGGGGCAGGCGGGATCTGGCCGATGTCGGGGATGTGGACCGTCGGGAAGGTCATGCCACACATCACGGGCTGTGGACCTGCGCGCTGCCAGATCGGACGGAGGAGCAGGTCATGGTCGCCGGGCGCGAGCGGCGGGCGGCAGTCATCGCCACGGATCGGCAGATCGACGGCGTAGAGCACCTCGGAGGCGCCAGGCGCCAGCGTGAGCGTTCGATAGCTGATCGGCGAGAAACACGCGCCGACATTGCAGAAGTGGCCGAGATCGTAGCCTTCGCCGAGGCCGTCGACCGTGATCACCGTCCCGGGGCAGGCGTGGTGGAGGTCGTGGCGTAGCGTCACGTCGGCCCGGTTGGTCGCGGTGGCCGTCAGCTGCAATCGGTCGCCGACGACGGTGGCGTCGAGGTCGAGCGCCAAGGCGCATGGCGGGGCCGGGCTCGGCTCGGGCGCGATCGCGCCGACGGGGTACGACGGCTGGAGCAGCGGACCGGGGAGGGTGTGCGGCGTCATGGGGGGCGGTGGCGGTGCCTCCGGGGATGGAGACGGCCCGGTCGACCGGTCGGGCCGCGGGCAGGCAGCGAGCAGGAGCAGGGGGAGCAAACAGGTGCGCATGGGCACCTCATGGCACGCGCAGGGCCGGCTGTCGCGGGTTGCGATAGTCGTGCGACGACGGGAGACGCGGTGGGGCGGTTGGCCAAGGTTGGGGCGGCGGTGGTCGCAGCGGGGCTTGCGGGGGGAGCGCGCGATGGGCGCAGTCCGGCGGCCAGGCTCGCAGAGTCTCGCTTGCAGTCCGGAGCGGCGCCGCTCGCGGTCGAGGTGGCTTCGGCCTGTGTGCAGGCCGACCCCGCCGACGCCGGTTGCCGGAGCGTCCGCGCGCGTGCCGAGACCCAGCTCGGTCACTGTGGGGCCGCCCTCGACGACCTCGCTTGGTTGCGCAGCCGCGACGGTTGGACGGCCGGGCTCGCGCTCTCGGAGTCGGTCTGTCGCGTCCGGCTCGGCCAGGTCGAGGCGGCGTTCGCGGCGATCGACGAGGCCGACGCGATGGGGGATCGCGGATCCGAAGCGGCGCTTGAACGAGGCCTCCTCTCGGCCCGCGTCGGAGATGAAGCCGCCACCGCGGCCGCGGTCCAAGCGCTGTGGGAAGGGGGCGACGCGGACGAGGCCGCGCTGCTCGAGGCGGTCTGGGCGGTGGAGAGCGCCGAAGCGAGCGCGGATGGACGGCTCGCGGCGCTCGGCGCCCGCATCGCCGACCTCGCGCCGGCGGTCGCGTTGCAGGTGCGCGTGCTCGAATGCCGTCGCTGGCTCGACCTCGGCGACCACGACGCGGCCTACGCGGTCGGCGCCCTCGGCGTCACCTTCTCGAACGGGCATCCCCGGATCGCGGCGTGCCGGGCGGAGGCGCTGCGGCGGTCGGGCGACCCGCAGGGGGCGCTCGCCATCGCCGACCGCGAGTGGCACCGCGCCGCCAACGTGCCCGCGCTGCAAGCCGTGGCGGGGCGCGCGCTCGCCGACCTCGGGCTCGTCGACGAAGCCCGGGCTCGGATCGCCGACCTACCTGTGTTTGACCTCGACAGCGCCGCGGCCCACGCGTGGGTGGTGAGCCGCACCGGCGGCGACGCGACGCCCTGGCTGGCACGGATGCAGACATGGTCGGTGCGGCCGGTGTCGCTGGCGTCTTGGGCGCCGTTGGGGACGACCCCGTGAAGACGCGCGTCGCGGCGCCGCTGGTCGTCCTGCTCGGCTGCGGCTCGCCGCCGGCGCGTCCGGCGCGTCCGGACGTTGTCGTGATCACGCTCGACACGCTCCGCGCCGATCGGTTGGGAGCGTGGGGCTACCCGGGTGCGGCGACGCCGACGCTCGATGCCTTGGCCGCCAGAGGCAGGCGGTATGCGCTGGCCTGGTCGCCGCTGCCGTTGACGATTCCTGCCCACGGCGCGTTGTTCTCGGGCATGCAGCCACCGCACCTCGGCCTGCGCGACAACAGCGCCGACGTCGTGGCCGACGACGTCGACACGATGGCCGAACGCTTCTCGCGCGCGGGCTACGCGACGGTCGCGAGCGTCGGCGCGTTCGTCACGACGCGCGCTTGGGGGTTCTCGCAAGGCTTCGACGCGTTCTTCGATGACATCCCGGCGTCGGGTGACAACGTCTGGCACGGCGAGCGGCCAGCGGAGGCCGTCATCG
>JBEIFN010000272.1:0-4027 GCA_040382435.1 Alphaproteobacteria bacterium | reverse complement strand
TCGACGACGGCACCCGCGACGATCGCGTCGCCGGTTCGCGCCCGCCACTTCGGCACCAGCGACCCCGGCAGCGGCGACGGTGATCGCCCCGACTGCGCGAGGTCGCCGCGCCAGATCGGCCACGTGTCCGCCGTCGCGCGCGGCTCGCTCGCAGCCCAAGCGCAGCTGAGCCACGATGCCGCCGCGAGAACCGCCCAAGTGCGCGACGACATGCACCCCTCCCGCGACCGCCAACCCGGTGAACCGCCCCTCGCTTCCCTAGACGCGCGACGGTCGCCCGGCAAGCGAGGAAGGAACGAGGCGCGAGGGGGCGCGGCGAGATACGGCACCGACCGTGGAGTGTCCGTGCCCGTCAGCCTGTCCAGCTACGCGTCCAGCCAGCCCCTCTCGATGCGACGCGTCGTCGAGGCAGCCGAGACGTCCGTCCTGCGCCGTGTCGCCGGTGCGGTGGCGCTCGACTACGGCGAGGGGCGGCAGCTGCACGCCTTCGACTTCGGCGGGATCGTACTGGTCGACGTCTCTCCTCAGGACGCCGCGCCCGTGCTCGCGCTGCTCTCCGAAGGCGGCGACAAGCCCGACAACGACGGCTACCTGCTCGAAGAGGGCGGCGCGATCCGGGTCGGCTTCGACGCCGTGCGGCTGCCCGACCGCAACCCCGACATGCTGCGCATCGTCGCTCGGGTCCTCGCGCAGTCGTCCGCGCTCGACCGGATCGAGCGCAAGGGCGACGAGCTGCTCGACGAGGTCGCCCGGCTCGTCGACGACCTGCGCGACGACGGTCGCATCGAACGGTCCGAGGTCGAGCTCGCCAAGTTCATCGGCGATGTGCTGCACACGCGCGCGGTCCTCGTCCGCCGCCTCGCCGTGCTCGACAAGCCCGAAGAGACGTGGGAGGACCAGCGAGCGTCCGAGCTTCATGGCGCGATGGTTCGCACCTTCGAGATCGAGGAGCGGTTCAAGAGCCTCTCCGAGAAGCTCGACTTGGTTCAGGACAGCCTCGAGGTCATCACCGACGTCTACCGCTCTCGGCACAGCAACAAGCTGGAGTGGCTCGTGATCGCCCTGATCAGCGTCGAGATCGGGTTCACGTTGTTGGAGTGGGCCGGCCGCGCCGGCTGAGGAGTCAGCTTGATCGACGCTACCGCCATCTCGGCCGCCCTGGAGGCCGCCGCCGACGGATGGACTGCGCGCACGATGCGCCGCGAGGTGCAACCGCTGCGCGGCCTCCGCGGGGTCCCCAACGGCAAGCTCGCCCCCTTGATCGACGGTTTCGCAAGGCAGAACGTCGATCTCGACCGCGACGCCGCCGAGCTGGATCGCCTGTTCGGGAGCGCGCTCGAGGACGGCCTCGTAGCCATCGCCCTCGTCGCGTCACGCCTCCCCACAGCCCCCGACGCGGCGTGGGACCTCGGGCGGTCGTGGCTAGGCCGCATCGACGATGTCCGGACCGCCGATGACCTCGGCTGGCTCGTGCTCGGTCCCGCCGCGCTCGCCTCGGGCCAAGGCGCGGGCCCGCTTCTGCACCTCAAGGGGACGCAGCCACCGATCGGCCGGCGCGCGCTCGTCGCGGCGGCGATGGCGTTCCTGCCGGTGCCCATCGAAGGACCCGCCGCAGCGGGACTTCGCGCGACGCTCGAACAGCGCAGCCTGGCGTTCGTCTCCGAGCCCCGGACGAGCGATCTCGCCAGCTTCGCCAACGCGTTCTTCCGCGACGAGGCCCCGCAGGTCCAAAAGGGCATGCGGCGGCTGCTCCGCGCTTGGGCCGGGACCGATCCCGGCGGGCTCGTCGCTTGGGCCGACACCGTCCGCGGGGGCTTCCCGAAGCTCCTCGGCGAAGACGTCCACCGGGCGCGGCGCCGCATCCAGCGCGGATTCGCTTCCGGTGAGGCACCGGACAACGCCGATCTTTGACAGGCACGCTGTGTGCATAGATGCCACCAGGAGGCTCCGATGACCCCACGCAACCTGCTCTGGCTCGCCCTGTTGGGCGCGTGCAGCAGCGCCGAGTACGCCACGGACACCGGCGCCGAGGCGCCGAGCGAAGACGACTCCGACTGGGCCGACGGGAGCGCCGACACCGGAGGTGCCGGTGGCGGTGGCGCGCCCGCCGAGACCGAGGATGACCGGCTCGCGCTGCGCCCCTCCGAGACCGACCGCTACGTGTTCGTCGCCAACCCCGACGAGGACTCGGTCACGCGGATCGGTGTCACGACGCTCAGCGTTCGCACCGTCGCTGTGGGCCGCCAGCCGACCGCCGTGCTCGTCACGCCCGACTGGCAGACCGCGGTGGTGTTCAACCAAGGCGAGGCCACCGTCACCCTGCTCGACGCCGAGACGCTTGAGGCGCGCGAGGTCAGCGTCCGCGCCAACCTCAACCACCTCGTGCTGTCGCCCGATGGCCGTTGGGCGCTGCTGTGGCACGACGTCGCCGCCGAGTCGGCCGACGACCCCGCGCCCACGGGTGCAGCCTCCTACAACGAGATCAGCGCCATCGATCTCGCGAGCGGCGAGCACCACCCGCTGGTGATCGGGTTCTCAGCGAAGACGCTCCAGTTCACGCCCGACGGGGGCCTCGCGCTGGCGACGGCCGACGCCTCGCTCGCGACGATCGACCTCTCCGGGGACCGCCCGGTGCCCACCTTCATCCCCATCGCCGACCCGCTCTCGCCGCCGGTCGCCGCCGAGGTCGAGGTGAGCCGCGACGGCGCGTTCGCGTTCGTCCGCCAACAAGCGGTCGATGCGCTCACCGTCGTCGACCTCGTCAGCCGCGACGTCTACGCGATCCCCGTCGGCGCGGGTCCCTCCGATCTCGACCTGACACCGGACGGCCAAGAGGTCGTCCTCGTGAGCCGCGACGCCGCCGAGGTGTCGCGCTTCGACGCGAGCGACCCGTTCGCGATCCCCGTCGTGACGCCGATCGCGGGCAGCACGCCGCTCGGCTCGATCCTGTTGCACGAGAACGGCTCGGCCGTCCTCTACACCAACGCGACGGCGCTGGACCGGTACGCCACGTGGAACCTCGATGAGCCCGAGATGTCGCTGCAGCCGCTCGTCAAGCCGGCGAGCTCGATGGCGCGCACGCCCGACGGCGACGGCTTGCTCGTCATCCACGGCCGCACCGACAACCCCGACGGTTCGACGCCCGCGCCGTACCGCAGCAAGCCTGCGCTGAGCTTGGTTCGCCTCGACGACCAGCGGACCAACACGCTGTCGCTCGTCGACGACATCAGCGGCTACGCCACGAGCAGCGACGGCAAGCGCGGCTACGCGATCCTCGACGGCCGCGCCTATCTCGAAATCCTCGACTTCGAAACCCTCATCTACGAGGAGCTCGCGCTGCGGAGTCCCGCCGTGTTCGTCGGCACGCTGCCGGATCTGGAGCCCGAAGACGGCGACCAACCCCCGGCGTGGGTGAGCCAGCAGCACCCCCTCGGTCGCATCACGTTCTACGACGCCGACGACGCGTCGAGCCAAACCCTGACCGGATTCGCGCTCAACGGCGCGATCGAGGAGTGACCATGAACCGCCTCACGCTCCTCCTCGCCGCGCTCTCGGCATGCCACGGCGGAAGACGTCAACTCCCGGGCGACACCTGGGCGCCTGCCGACGCCGTCGCCGTCGCCGACGGCCTGCTCGCTCCCCTCCCCGCGATTCGCGGTCTCCTCTGGGCCAAGGCCGACGGCACCACCGCGCAGATCGACCTCGGCACCGACGTCGTCTACGGGCTGCTCGACCCGCGCTCGGACAACGACGCCGTAAGCGACGGCGTCGCCTACGACACCTGGTGGGAGGGCGACGTCGAGACGACGGCGATACCGGCCGTTCGTCTACAGCCGCTCCCCGACGGCGCCGGTGTGCTCGCCCGCACGACCCACCTCACGTGCGACGAGGTCCTGCGGAAGCGCGATGGCTGGGCCGACTGCCCGTCCGTCTCCCGTTCGGCGACGCACGAGATCGTGCGCCTCGTCGGCGGCGCCGTGCAAGGGCGCTGGGAGCTTCCGCTGTGGTACGGCGAACCCGTCCTCTC